>JAIRRZ010000016.1 GCA_031255715.1 Puniceicoccales bacterium | reverse complement strand
GGGGCTTTAATATTTTTAATTAAAGACCTATGCGGCCAAACCATGCGAAGTTTTCGCATGGATTGGCCGCTAGACGAGGTCAAGGAGTCCGTGACTCCTTGCGGGGTATGGGGCAGCGCCCCATATTCAGCTCCCCCTAAGGGCTGCGTGCCCGTAGGGATCCCCGCCAGGGGATCCATCCCCTGGACCGGGGTTGCGTCCGGCACCTCGGGCAACGCCCGTGGTGCCGGACGACCGGGGGTCCTAGACCCCCGCCCGCGGCGTCGCCGCGGGCGGGGGCTTTAATATCTTTAATTAAAGACCTGTGCGGCCAAACCATGCGAAGTTTTCGCATGGTTTGGCCGCGTATCGATGTCAATGAGTCCGTTACGCCTTGCGGGAGTCCAGAGGGCAGAGCCCTCTGGTCCCCCTGTTACACATACCGCCGTACATTTGCCGGTGGAATAGCGAGAAGTGTTCGATATTTAGCTACGGTTCGTCGTGTGATCCAGATGCCATCATTCTGAAAAATTTTGGCAATTTTTTCATCGCTAAGCGGCGAGTTTTTATTTTCATTTTCAATAATGTTTTTAAGTTTTTCTCTGAGTGTATTCTGTGCGACGAGGGAGCCATGATTACCATGGGAGAAAAAGAAATTTAATGGAATTATTTTTTGTGAAATTTGAACATATTTATTTTTGATAGCCCGAGAAAGTGATGCGGGGTGAATTTTTAGAAATTCTGCAGTTTGTTTTTGATTTTGAGGGCAAAGAAAATGGGTACCGTTTTCCAGGAAATTGATTTGAAATCTCAAAATATATTGAGCAATCTTTTGTAAAGTTTCACGGCGTTTGTGCAATGATTTGATCCAAAATTGGGCATGTTGTTTATTTTGAGTAAAAAATTTGCGATCTGCCTTCTTTAGTGGATAGATAAGTAATTTTTTATGAAGATCACTCATTCGAATTTCCGGTGTACCGCAGATTTCAAAGGTCCACTGTCCATCCATCTTTTGGAAAGTAATTTCCGGAATAATTATTGGATTGGCGTGGGGAGTAATCGTTTTGAGTGGAGCAAAATTCAATAATTTTAGTGGTGCCAAGAGCGCACGTAATTCGGTTGGTGTATTCCCTAACTTGCGTTGTAAATTGGAGAAACGGCGGTGTTCGAGGTCATCGAAGTAATATGTGACAATATTGTAAAGCGGCGCATTTTGCGGGATCTGCAATTGGAGACAGTCCTGTAAATTTCGGGCACCGATACCTTTGGGTGAAAGCGATCGCAAAATCGCATAGGCTTTGGAGAAGGTATTTTGCTGCAAACTATTGGCTAACAAATTGGAAATGTTTTCATCATTTGTGGAAGAAATTCCAAATTGTTGGGCCACATCTTCCGATAAAAATCCGCGATCATCTAGGCTATTAATCAATGTTATCAATGCTGATTTTATGGGTTCATCCAAATCAGGAACTTGACCAAGAAGGTAGTCTTCCGGAGAATTTTCGGCGCTAATATTTTCCAAAAAATTTTGATTGCTTTCTTCTCCATCGATCGTGTCGCGCATGTGCGCGCGCTCGTTGATAATATTTGAAGGCAATGAATAGGTTGAAGTATCAGTGGTCGTGATATCGAGGAGAGGATTGCATTGAATTTCTGCAGCAATGAGCCGATGAAGCTCTTCCGTAGGCAGTTGAAGGACATTCAACCCATGGAGCATGGACGGTGACAGCCGTTGACTTTGAATTTGATCGCGTCTCAGATCCACGATCTACAGATATACAATGGTACTCAATTTTTTCAAGAAATGAAATTTTTTTGAGGAAAGAACCTAGTTCGTGGGACCTATTTTCGCAGTTCCGACAAATTCTTGTAAAATTTCCGGTAAAAGTACAGTTCCATCTGCCTGGAAATTATTTTCCAAAATCGCTGCCAAAACCCGTGGTACGGCCAATCCTGATCCGTTGAGGGTATGAACAAAGATCGATTTTCCTGTTTTTTCGCGAAATTTAATGCCTGCGCGACGCGCTTGGAAATCAGTAAAATTGCTACAACTGGAGACCTCAAGCCAGCGCTTTTGTCCTCCTGACCAAACCTCCAAATCATACTGTTTACTGTGTGGAAACCCAATGTCACCGGTGCAAATGGAGAGTACGCGGTAAGAAAGATTTAATTTTTGGAGTAATTTTTCTGCATCGTGGCGTAATTTTTCGAGTTCCTCAAAACTTTTATCGGGGTGGGTCCATTTAACCAGTTCCACCTTGTCGAACTGGTGTAGGCGATTTAGTCCGCGCACGTCCTTTCCCCAACTTCCCGCTTCCCGTCGAAAGCAGGGCGTATAGCCGCAACGGTAGATGGGCAACTCCGATTCTTCGAAAATTTCGTCGCGAAAAAAATTCGTTACTGGAACTTCAGCCGTTGGAATCATGTAAAAATTATCTGTAGCGTCATGGTACATTTGTTCTTCTTTATCGGGAAGCTGGCCGGTTGCTGTCGCACTTTCGCCGTTAACCATAATAGGCGCCATGAATTCGGTGTAACCATTGGCCTTGGCTTCATTTAAAAAAAATGTAATCAGTGCGCGTACTATGCGGGCACCATCACCGATGTAAAATGGAAAACCAGCGCCGGTTACCTTTACACCACGCGGAAAATCGATCAATTGGTTAAACCATGGAATATCGTAGTGGGGGAGGGCGTAAGGGGAAATTTTTTCGATATCGCCCCACGTTGCGATTGTCTGGTTATCATCCGCATTTTTACCAATGGGCACGGATTCATGGGGCACATTTGGGATGCTGAGATAGAGCGCCTTCCATTGTTCTTCAACAGTTTCGAGTTGACTATTGAGTATTTTCATTTCTTCGGAAAGCGTTCGCAGTTCGGTGATTTTTGATTGGAACTCAGAGGATTTTTTATCGAGATTTTTGACAGCATCGCCAGCATTATTTTGCTGCGATTTTATTGATTCTAGGCGCGTAATGAGATTGCGTCGCTTGCCGTCAATGACCATAAAAGCGTCGAGATCGCAACTAAATTTTTTTTTGGCGATTCCGGCTCGTACCTCGCCGCTGCATTCACGAATGAATTTTAAATCCAACATGATTTTATTAAAAAGAGCTTGTATAATTTTTTCGATTTGTCAAGCAATTTGCATTCCTAAGGGCTGCGCGCCCTTAGGGCCAGGGGATCCATCCCCTGGACCGGGATTGCGTCCGACACCTCGGGCGCCGCCCGTGGTGCCGGACGACC
>JAIRRZ010000015.1 GCA_031255715.1 Puniceicoccales bacterium | reverse complement strand
CGGCACCACGGGCGCCGCCCGATGTGCCGGACGCAACCCCGGTCCAGGGGATGGATCCCCTGGCGGGGATCCTAAGGGCGCGCAGCCCTTAGGTGCTGAATATGGGGCTGCCCCATACCCCGCAAGGAATCATGGACTCCTTGACCTCGATACGCGGCCAAACCATGCGAAAATTCGCATGGTTTGGCCGCATAGGTCTTTAATTAAAAATATTAAAGACCCCGGTCGTCCGGCATCACGGGCGCCGCCCGAGGTGCCGGACGCAACCCCGGTCCAGGGGATGGATCCCCTGGCGGGGATTCCTAAGGGCGCGCAGCCCTTAGGTTAGCAAAAAATTATCTTGATTACTGTACAAGAAAATCTTATTAAAAATTACATTGCCCAGGTGGCGGAATGGTAGACGCTGAGGACTTAAAATCCTTTGTCTGAAAAGACGTGCGGGTTCGAGTCCCGCCTTGGGCACCAATTTACTTTTTTTATTGCTTTTTTGCAAAAAAAATCACTTTCTTTACGAATCAAAGAAAAGAAGATAGAACTTCGTTATACTTTATAGTATCATTCTGTGAAATGGTTTCTTGGTTTAAATTTTTTTTGAAAAATTTTCAGCTGAGCATATTTATAATCTTATTTTTAAGTACATTTTTGACGCCACTCTTAGCTTTACCGATAATTATGGGTAGAATTCTTTTTTAATTTATCATTACATTGTTAAAATATAATCAGTAAACGAGGTATCATAAGGATTCCTTACTATATTTTAATTTTTTTCTATTAAAAAAACAAAACAAAAGCGCATACTTTTAAAAGTATCATTCTACGAATTATTTTTTGGCCCATGGGGTATTAAGTATTTTTATTCTCATCATTCTTTTTTGAGCGTGATAATTTGTTTAAATTTGCCATAATCGATTTACAACTATCCAATACTCCACTTAAAAGGGGCATTTTGCTTCGAATATTTTTACCGATATAGGTATCGATTGCTAATCTTATGTTATTTGGACAGAATAATTGATAGCCTTTGTAAAATGCCACACATCCAATGAAAGTGACAACAAGTCCGACCGTACTTCCTACGAGAGGAACCGATGAAAGAAAATTAGCCAATAAAGAAGTGATTTTCCAAGCGATACTCCAAATGATTACATCCTTAGCTCGCGCTGCAATTGTCCGTTTCTTATCAATGGAAGCCACATCATCATCATGTCGATCAAAATATAGCGATGTCAATGAGTTACATGGTCTATGATAGACGAAAATTTTGGCCTTTCCTTCGCAAAAATCCTCGCCTAGATCGAAATTTTTCTGCAAAAATTGTTGAATATTGCGATCATCTTTTACACTATGGATTAAATCTCTTGTTTTGCGAAAATCATCAAAAAATAAGCTCCCATAGCCATGTTTCAAGTCCCATTCAACGACCCCATTTTTCACGATAATCAATCGTTCAAATAACTCAGGATAGAGATAAATTCCTCCTCCAACGCCGAGATAAATGACTATTTTGTGGTGACTATGTGTCGTGAAACTTTTTAGAAACATTAAAATTTCGTCATTAAACTTACTTAAATTTAATAATTTTCTTTTAACGCGAAGTACATCAACAATTTTTTTCTTATTTTCAGAGTCAATATCGAAAGATCTTATCCGAATATCTCCATCACTTTCGTCAATTCTATACTTTCCCAATTGAAATTTTTCGCGAAATTTTTTCGGAAGTCTCTCCGTATCGCACTTAATTGAGAGCGCAACATCTGTTTCTTTTGCGTAGGTTGAAATGTTAAAAATCGAAAATAAATGACCCAATACGTTTTTATCCATCTTTGATATCCGAAAAGAATTCCAACAATATTCACTCTTGTTAAAGTTTGACATATTGCAAGAAGAATTTCTCGAATTATTTTTTTTATTTTTTATGAATTTAAATCGCATTGATATAAAAAACTGATCATTTTTTCATAATGAACACAATTTTTAAAGCAAAGTACAATAATATTTATTAAATAATTTTAAAAAAACATTTATGGGGCAAATTTTCACAGGAGGTTTTTGAATTTTCTTAATATTTATTTTAGCATAGAACGCGATCGATGGACTGCATTGTTTTTACGAGGATTCTGCAAAAGAACTTGCCTTTTGGGAAAGTATTCCAATTTTTAAGAGCATCGGGGTGTAGCTTAGTTTGGTAGAGCGCTACGTTCGGGACGTAGAGGTCGCTGGTTCGAATCCAGTCACCCCGACCAATTTTTTAGCTAAGGGCTGCGCGCCCTTAGAATCCCCGCCAGGGGATCCATCCCCTGGACCGGGGTTGCGTCCGGTACCTCGGGCAACGCCCGTGGTGCCGGACGACCGGGTGTCCAAGACCCCGCCCGCGGCGAAGCCGCGGGCGGGGTCTTTATTTAATTAAAGACAATTTTAATTAAAAAAATGACTGTGCGGCCGAACCATGCGAAACTTCGCATGGATTGGCCGCTAGACGAGGTCAAGGAGTCCGGACTCCTTGCGGGGTATGGGGCAGCGCCCCATATTTTAGCTCCACCCTAAGGGCTGCGCGCCCTTAGGGCCAGGGGATCCATCCCCTGGACCGGATTGCGTCCGGCACCACGGGCGACGCCCGTGGTGCCGGACGACCGGGAGTCCTGAGACCCCCGGCGGGGCTTTATTTAATTAAAAACAATTTTAATAAAAAGAATGACCATGCGGCCAAACCATGCGAAGTTAGAATGTTTTTAGATGTTGATTTTTTTATTTTAGTTCCACTTTGGATCTTCTGGAAAATCGTTAAGTAACATAATGCCAGGGTTCGTTTTTTCAATGATAGCGTGCCATAGCGCGTCGCCGCGTTCCTTCAAACCAAAAAGAGTTCCAACTTTAACCGGATACCACCAACCATTTAAAATTTCAGCAATAAGCTGAAAGGGTCCCCAGTTCACATGCCCTAAAAATGATCGTATTTGAATCTCATTTCCTATATAATCCAAACTTGCCACATCCGATTCCTGTAAATTATAGCGCAATTCAAAATAATGATCATTTTTATGCCACATCCATGCTGAAATGGTAAGCTCTTCCGCATTGACTGGCCCCCCGTGGTAGAGCGGCGAATTTAAAACCTCCGGTTCTTTGTAAATGACGTCATAGTTATCCACCCAACGGTTTAGTGGACGATTCAGTATAACTCCTGTCGCTCCCAGACCATTGCAGGATGTTAAAAAAACTACCGTATGCGTAAAATTTTTATCGCGCAGCTTCGGCGTCGCTATCAAAAGTTTTCCCACTAAGTTTATTGGATTTTCCATATTATTTTTCTCCTCTTTTAAATACTTTTTCCTTACAAGCGACACTCATACTAAAATTCCCAAACGCTTCGATTCGATGAGCACTTAAAGTAAAGTAATTTTCCCATGCCTCCCTCCAAAAAAAAGAACTTCCAGCTACTCGCATAAAAACTTTCTTTTGGATACATAATATACAATTAAACTTTCATTTTACATGATGATATAAATACACGATGATGTAAAACTTCATACTTCCGTAATATACTCCATCATACACCATGAAACTCTACGACTATTATATTGTGTACAAAAATTTTATCAATAGATTTTTCACTATTTGCCATAAAAAATTAAAATAATACATTTTTACTTTTTATATACGTCGTGTAAGCGAAGTAAACCAACGGCACAATGGTGCTCATCGACAACCGGTAATACGTAAACGGATGAATGACCCGATTCCATAATATTTAGCGCTTCACCAAGACAAACCGAAGCCGTAACTGCCCGCGGTGTAGTTGTTTTTATGTCATTTGCGAAAATTTCATCCATTGATTTGTTGATTTTTAATGCCCGACGAATATCGCCATCGGTAATAATTCCATTCAATTGGTTATTTTCTCCCAAAATTAATGCACCCCCCAATGGCTTTTCAGTCATTGCAATGACAATTTCACGCAATGTTTCGTCACCTTTTAAACACGCCACATTAACCAATGACGTCATAATGTCCCTCACCGATAGTAACAAATTACGACCGATCTGTCCAGCCGGATGAATCGTCGCAAAATCTTTTTTGGTAAAATTTTTCGCTTTCATTAGCGCACAGGCAATTGCATCGCCCACGGCCAATGATGCTACCGCACTCGTTGTCGGAACTATGCCAATTGGATCGTGCTCCGAATGTAGACCAATATCGACGGTCACATCGGCATTGCGTACAAGTTCAGAATGTACATTCGCCGTAATTGCAATAATTTTTGAATGAAATTGCTTCAAAATCGGAATCAAGCGCAATACTTCTTCGCTTGCTCCACTTTTCGAAAGAATAATCGATGGATCACCCTTTTCGTAAATCCCTAGATCGCCGTGAACTGCCTCTCCCGGATGTAAGTAAACAGCCCGCGTTCCCGTACTAGTCAACGTGGCCGCAATCTTCTGCGCAATATAACCCGACTTACCCATCCCAACAACAATGATGTGACCCTTGTGCGGTAGTAAAATTTCAAGAATCTTTTTCAAAGGTAGTTCAATAGTCTGTCGTAAATTATGAATTGCGGCCTCCTCCCCAGCTAGTACCGCCTCCGCCGCTACTAATGCCTTGCTAATATGATTATTCATGCCATTTCCTTATGTCTTTTCACCGAAAACGCAAATAGTTTTATGGAAGTTAGCCAGAGGGCTCTGCCCTCTGGACTCCCGCAAGGAGTCCGGACTCCTTGACCTCGG
>JAIRRZ010000036.1 GCA_031255715.1 Puniceicoccales bacterium | reverse complement strand
CGGGGTCTTTATTTAATTAAAAACAATTTTAATTAAAAAAATGACTGTGCGGCCAAACCATGCGAAGTTTTCGCATGGATTGGCCGCGTATCGAGGTCAAGGAGTCCGGACTCCTTGCGGGAGTCCAGAGGGCGGAGCCCTCTGGACTCAAGGGGCAGCATAAGTCAATTTTTTAGCAAAATCAATTTCCGTCCAAATTGGGATATTTTTTTTATGCGCAATGTCCAATTTTTGTCCCGCATCGCTCCCTGCGATAAGAACATTTACATTTGTTGACAAGGTATTAGCGACAAACCCTCCATTTTTTTCAATCAATTTCTTCGCCTGATCACGGGTAAATTGTTGCATTGTTCCGGTAAGAACAAATACTTTTTGCGCAAAATGCGGATTATACTGCACTACAATTTTTTCAAATTCAAAACCAACTTTTTGCAATCGCTGGAGCAAGTCCAAATTTTTAGAATCACGAAAATAATTCAAAATTCCCTGGGCAACTTTTCGACCAACTCCACGAATACGTCCAAGTTCCGCCAAGGGAGCTACCGCTAATGCATCCCAATGATGAAAATGATTTGCCAAATCTTTTGCCATTTTTTCACCAATCAACGGAATTCCTAATCCATTAATGAATCGCCAAAGTTCAATTTTTTTACTACGTTCAATGTTAGAGAGTAAACGATTTACAGATTTCTCGCCAAAATTTTCCAGTAGATACAGGTCTTCTTTTTGGAGCACATAAATATCTGCTGGAGTTTTTACTTTACCAAATTCGACCAATTTGCGTACGACAGACTCGCCAAAACCATCAATATTCATGGCTGTTTTTGAAGCAAAATAAATAATTTTATGAATAATTTGTTCCTGACAATTCACATTTGGACAACGCCAAGCAACTTCCTCAGGTAGACGGATAAGCTGCGTATTGCAATGGGGGCAATTTTTAGGGAAAATTAATTTTTCCAGACCATTTTGAGGACGATTTTCCAATTTTATACCTACAATGGCTGGAATAATTTCACCGGATTTTTCAACGATCACCGTATCGCCAATGCGAATGTCTTTCTTCACGATATCATCGGCATTGTGTAGGGTTGCCCGTGCCACACATGATCCTGACAAATAAACGGGTTCCAATTCCGCAACCGGTGTAACCATACCCGTTCGCCCGACCTGAAATGTAACGCTCCGTAAAATGGTTTCTGCGCGTTCGGGTTCAAATTTATAGGCAAACGCCCAACGCGGTGCTTTTGCCGTTACCCCCAATTTTTCCTGTAATGCTCGCTCGTTTACTTTGAATACGACGCCATCGGTTGCGTACGGCAATTGTTTTCGCTCCCAATCGAGTCTTCGAATAACGGTCGCAATATCATCCAGATTTGTAATAATATGATAGTAAGTTTGCGAAACAAACCCTAATTCTTGCAAAAACGGATAAATTTCACTTTGTTTTTCCAAACAATTGCCTGTGCCTATTCCATAGAGTAAAATTTTTAAATGCCGTAATCGAACGGCTTCACTGTCCATTAATTTTAAAGTTCCTGAAGCTAAATTGCGTGCATTTGCAAACACAAATTCCCCTGTGTCGGCGCGTTCCATGTTAATTTTTTGAAAAATTTCATTATCCATGTATACTTCACCACGGATTTCAATTAGGTCGGGAGCATTTGCGATATGCCAGGGTAGGTCTTCGATTGTTTTCACATTTTCGGTCACATCATCGCCTTCGAAGCCATTTCCACGCGTCAATGCATATTTCAATTGACCTTTTTCGTAAATCAAATTCACTGCAAGTCCATCGATTTTTGGTTCAACAACATATTCAATATTTTTTTCAGCCGCCAACAATTTACGAATGCGTACATCAAAGTCAAAAATGTCGTCCAAATCGTAGGTATTTTCTAGGCTAAGCATCGGTGCATAATGCTTACGTGTCAATAGATTGCCACTGCGATCATCGCCGATACCGATTTTTACCATTTCATCGGATAGCAATGACTCAAGATGCAATAGTTCACTTTTCAAACAATCATACTCGAAATCCGAAATTTCAGGCCGCGAATCCTTATAATATAGCCGGTTATGGCGTTCGATTTCCGCGTATAGCTGCAAAATTTTTTTCTGAATTCTCTTTTTTTCTTTCGAAGTTAGTGCAACCATAGTCCTACCTTTCAATACTCTTCTCCAAGACGTTTTTTCGGTATAAGATAATTTGCGATGTAATCTGTTACCGCCTCCCGTAGGGGCATCAACGGCCGTTTGTAACCTATCGATCGCAATTTCCGAATATTGGCACAGGTATAATATTGGTATTTTTCACGCAAAACTTCTGGCATTTCAATGAATTCAATGCAATGCGGTCTACCTAAAATTTCAAAAATTGGTCCCACGAGATCAATCCAGCTACTCGCTATTCCCGAACCACAATTGTAAATACCTGTCGTTTCATGGCCATCGATTTTTTCCGGAACACTGCCTAAAAAAATAGTCATATCAGCCGCATCTTTTACGTACAAAAAGTCGCGTTTCTGATAGCCGTCGGCATATTGGGAATGATAGCTTTTAAATAGTTTTACCTTACCCGTTTCTCGAATTTGTTGATATGCACGCGCCACCATACTCATCATGCAACTTTTGTGATTCTCGTTCGGTCCGAACACATTGAAATATTTTATGCCATATAATTTCATGTTCCGTGAATAAACATCGAATAATTGCTTCGAATAAGCATACATATTAAGCGGCCGTAACTTTTCAACCCCATCGTCATTCATTCCCTGTTGGCCGTCACCATAGGTCGCCGCAGATGAAGCATACACAAAACGAATGCCGCGTTCAACGGCATGGTGGGCAAGGTTTTTAGTAAATTCAAAATTATTTTTCATTAGAAACCGGCAATCGGATTCGGCCGTATTCGCACAGGCTCCGAGATGAAAAATGGTTTTAATATGCGTTCCTTCTGGACTTTTTAAATAGGTAAGAAGGTCATCAGCGTCGACATAGTCATGGAAACGCAAGGGAATAAGGTTTTTGTAGCGATCGTCATTCGATAGGCGATCGCAGACAATGATATTTTCAAATTCCAAGCAATTGAGCGCCCAGACTACTGCACTGCCAATCAATCCAGCACCACCGGTTACTAAAATTTTTCCTTCGAATAATCTCATAATTACATTTTTTGAAGTTTATGGACAAAAGCTGCGCGGATATCCGCGCGGAGTATGAGGACAATGTCCCATACTCCACAAGGCGAAGCCTTGGCTTTTGTCCCAATACCCCTAATCTTTTAAATCGATTCCTCATCAATCTTTTTTTTCCGTTCCACGACTTTTCCATCCATTATTTTCACACAGCCTGCGATAGAGCGTACCATCGGTAAGTAGGCTACCAGGGGACCCATGCTCAACAATTTTTCCACTTTCCAGAACAAACACTTCATCCACAATCGACATCATGCTAAAGCGGTGAGAAATCATAATTACCGTTTTATCTCTGGAAATAGCCTTGATTGCATTATAAATCGCCCATTGGCTTTCCGAATCGAGTGCCGATGTTGCCTCATCGAAAATTAAAATGGAACAATTTCGTAAAAAAATGCGGGCCAAGGCGATACGCTGGCGTTGTCCCCCGCTCAAGCAATTTCCCGATTCGCCAATCACCGTATCGTAACCATTGGGCATTTTGGTTATAAAATCATGGGCATAGGCTTCCTGTGCCGCCCGTACTACATCGTCATACGATGCATCGGGCCTTCCCCAAATAATATTGTTGAAAACCGTGTCGTTGATCAATGCTGGATCCTGTGGCACATAGCCGATATTTTGTCGCAGGTCATACTTTGCCATCTCCCGCAAATCAATACCATCAATCAAAATACTGCCCTGATCGGGATCATAAAAGCGTAAAATCATATTAACAAACGTCGATTTTCCCGCTCCACTACTTCCGACAAAGGCATATGTCTTGCCATGACGAATTTCAACATTAATTTTTTGAAGTACATCGCAACCGGGTGTGTACGCAAAAGTAACATTTTGAAATTGAATATCGCCTTGCAATTTTTCGATATGAACTGGATTTTTAGGATCAATGATTTTTTCTGGTTCATTTAAAATGGCTTCGATACGATCGACGGCTGCCATACTCGTTTGAATTTTATTACTAATATCGCCCAAGCGTTTAATGGCATCGTAGCCGAAATAAAGTGCCGTCGCCAAAGACATGAAAATTTCTAATTTTAGTCCGCGTTCATAGGCATAAAACATGGCAAAACCAACGCCTGCCGCTGATAAAATTTCCACGATCGGCGAAATAATAAGCTGATATTTGATTACATTTAAAAATGCTTCAGAAAATGCATGGCAAGCCTGTCGGTAACGCACAATTTCTTGGTTTTCTAAACCAAATGCACGTACTTCCTTAATCGCCGATAGATTATGATTCAATTTGTCAATAATCGCCGTCGTACGCACTTGCATTTGTCCAGACTTTTGGCGTAGACGATGGCCAATTTTGCGGATTGGAAAAATAAATAATGGTAAAGCTGTGAGAAATAAAAGTAAAACAAGCAATTCAGACTGACGGATACAAAGGTAAGTCAAATAACCCGTTGCTCCGATAAGTACCATTATTTGAGTTATAATATCGCTCGAAATATCGACCAAATTAGTTTGAATAATAGTACTTGCATTAATTGACCGAGAAATGAGCTCCGATGGAGGATAATCGTTGAAAAATCCTAGGTGCAAACGTTGAATTTTTTTGAAAATCATCATGCGCAAGCTTTCAACAATATGCTGTCCACAGGATGCGAAATAGTAGGAACTTAAAAACCCAGACAGTCCACGAATCAGCATTATAACTATGGGCAGCAATACTATTCCGATAAGCATTACTCCAGAAACTTTTTCGCCACTAAAAAGAATACCTGAGGCATGTTTGAAAATCATTGGGACACCGAAACCACTCGACAAGCCATAAATTATTCCGGTTATAATTGCAACTAAAACTTCACCCTTTGTATCGTTCAAAAAACGGAGATAACCCAATAAACTCCATGTTCCAAGCTCACGCATTATCCACAGCATACATGATTTTCGAAATCTTCAAACACTAAAAATGCTGCGATAAAATCCAAAGTTTTGTAATTGCTAAAGAACTCCCCTAAGGGCTACGCGCCCTTAGGAATCCCCGCCAGGGGATCCATCCCCTGGACCGGGGTTGCGTCCGGCACCTCGGGCGACGCCCGTGGTGCCGGACGGGGCGGGGTCTTTATTTAATTAAAAACAATTTTAATTAAAAAAATGACCTATGCGGCCGAACCATGCGAAATTTTCGCATGGTTTGGCCGCGTATCGAGGTCAAGGAGTCCGGACTCCTTGCGGGGTATGGGGCAGAGCCCCATATTCAGCCCCCCCTAAGGGCTGCGCGCCCTTAGGAATCCCCGCCAGGGGATCCATCCCCTGGACCGGGGTTGCGCCCGGCACCTTGGGCGATGCCCGTGGTGCCGGACGACCGGGGGTCCTGAGACCCCCGCCCCCCGCGTCGCCGCGGGCGGGCCCAGACCCGGCGGCACAGGAGAAAAATTCCACCTTGATTTTTTTTCACAGTCTCCAATTGGGATAGAAATCAATTGTTTTCGAAGTATGGGATTCATCGACAGCCGCCGCAAAAGCAACCATCGATGCATTATCGCCCGTATATTTTGCCTCGGGAATATGACATGGAATGCCATATTTTTTTCCCAATGCTAATACACTTTTCCGCAAAAAACAATTATTTGAGACACCACCCGATAGTCCCATGCTACAAAATTTGCCTTGCATCAAAACTTGCTCCATTTTTCTCACCAAAATATCCACGATCGCAAACTGGTAACTGGCACAAATGTCATTAAATTGTATACGGAGGTCTTCATCGCTCAATTTTTCAAGCATATAACGCAAACTTGTTTTCAGGCCAGAAAAACTAAAAAACATTTCATCGGCTTTGATAAATGCCTGAGGGAATTTAAACCGTTTTGTATCGCCCAATATTGCAAAACGTTCCACTTCTGGACCTCCTGGATATTTTAATCCTAATAATTTCGCTCCCTTATCGAGAGCTTCTCCCGCCGCATCGTCGACCGTTTGTGCAAGAATTTGCACTTCAAAATTTGAACTAACTTTTGCTAAAATCGTATTTCCTCCAGATACAAGGAGTGATAGATGAGGAAAATTATTTTTTCTGAAACCTTCTTCTCTTTTCCCGATAAACGGCGATAGAATATGGCCACGTAAATGGTGAATACCCAAAACTTCTCGTTTTAAAATCAATCCCAAGCTCACTGCGAATGTAATTCCTTGCGCCAAACTTCCCGGTAAACCAGGGCCACAGGTAACTGCAATTTTTGTAATTTCAGATGGAGAAATTTTTTGTTTTAAATCTTCTAGTAAAATGGGGAAATTGCGTAGATGCTCACGGGCAGCTAGTTGAGGAACGACTCCACCATAGGACACATACAAATCAGCCTGAGAACTCGTCCTTTCGTATAAAAACGATTCACTTTGTTGATCAAAAACCGCAAGTCCCGCATCATCGCAAGAACTTTCAATACCTAGAATCATGGGATAACAAAATCCGGTTCCACATATTCCATTTTTTCCCATTCGGGCAACTGCAAACTCTCTGGAATTACTTCATTCCTCGGCCCCAAAAACTGTATCCTCGACGAATGACAGTCAATTTCTTCCATTTGTTCTAGAACATTTACGATCTCCACTGAAACTTCACGAACAATTGGTGTGCGACAAATCAGAGTTGGAATTTTAATTCGACTCACAACACCACAAATAACCGTAATAACAACCAAAAATCGCCACAAAATACTCCAACATTTTCCCGAAGCAGTCACTGGAACACACGATTGGAATAGGAACAATGTTATGCCTCCGGTTTAGTCTTTGGCAAGGCAGTCAAGCGACGGCCCTCTCGCCATTGGCCACGCTTGCGCAATAACTCAATGCGTTCGAAACGTTTCAGGACGCTACGTTTGACGCCATGACTACCACCTCTTTGGAAACTCGGATGTTGTGACATAATATACCTTTCTATTATCTACCCATAGCGTACTTTTTTGCAAAAGCAAGCTAATTTTTAGCAAACGCTAAATTTTCAGTAATATTTTTTTAGGAAATCAACTGGCATATCACAGGTCAAAGGATTAATATCCACGGCAATTTCTCCGCCTTTTAACAGAATAATTCTATCAGAAATTTTAGTTAAAAAATCCAAATCGTGGGAAGCAATGATAATTGTAATGTTTAATTGCTTATTAACGGATTTTAACAGAAAAATAACATCCATTATTGTCGATACATCCAGACCGGAAGTTGGCTCGTCGCATAGCAAAATATCCGGTTTAGCCATCAAACTTCTCGCCAATGCTACTCGCTGCTTTTGGCCACCGGACAAGGAACTCGGATATTCATTAATTTTGGATGCGATGCCCAAATTGTTTAATATATCTTCCGCCTGCTTTTTACAATCCGTTTTTCCACCCTTATTTTTTAAACTAGGAGCATATATCAAATTTTGCAGCACCGTCATATGGGGAAAAAGCTGAAAATCTTGAAACATAAAACCCGTACGTCCTTTACATTCTATGGTACCTTGATCGAAACATTCCAATTTTTGAATACAACGAAGAAATGTCGACTTTCCACAACCGGATGGCCCCGCTATGCCAAAAATACTTGATTTTTTTATGTCAAGACTAATATTTTTCAGGATCTTAATATGATTAAAAACCTTACAGATGTCACGAATTTTTAGCATAAAACTTTCTGTTTTCAATTTTTTTCCCTATAAATCCAATGAGCAAAACGAGACCATAGTAATAGGTACCCGCTATGCAAAGTGGCATAAAATATTCGTATTGTTCGACAGCAATTGTTTGAGCCCTGCGCATAATGTCCATGCCACCGATCATAGCAATGAGCACCGTTTCTTTCAGCAAAGCAATTATTTCATTGATCATAGCCGGGAAAATATTTATCATAACCTGAGGTAGAATGATATCTTTCCACATGTAAAATCGCGGAATTTCTAGTGTCTGAGCTGCCTCAAATTGCCCCTTCGGCAAACTTTCTATACCTGCTCGGAATATTTCCGCAATATAGGCAGAGCTATTGACACCAAAGGCTAAAGTACCAGCCGCCAACAAATCAAGCCTAAATCCTACGATGCTTGGAGTAATAAAATAAATAAAACTCAATTGCAATAGGAGTGGCGTCCCCCTAAGGATGGAGATGATTGCATTCACAATCGGTTTACCGATGGTGCTGTAGCGCAATATCGATAGCAAAATTCCGCCAGTAACTCCAATGCAAACACCTCCGAATGTCAATTTTAATGTAAGACCGATTCCCGACCCAACATATAAGAAATTAGAAATAATTTTATTCATTTGGTAATTTCCATGCTGCTCTTAATTGCCACTCATTTCTCAGTTCCTGCAATTTTCCACTGGCTTCCATAACTTTTAAAATTTTATTAATTTCAGTTCTTAATGGAGAGCCTTTAGGAAAAGCGATCGCGATACCCTCACTTACTTTTAAAGCATCCGGTACGTAGTAGCTCCAGTCAGGATTTTTTTCACAATAACCATCCGCAATGAATATATCCATACACACGCAATCCGCGTGGCCAGCCTTGAACATTTCTACGGCCATATCGATTCGATCCACCGAAATCAATTCCGCTTCGGGGATATTTTCCTCTAAACCTTTTTTTATCTGATTGCTAAGCTGATAAACAACTTTTTTTCCAACAAGATCCTGCGGACTCGCTATTGGACTGCTTTTTTTATGCAAAAGTACAAGCCCTTCAATGTAATAAGGAAGGGTAAAATCGAACTTTTCCCGTCCTTCCGAAGTTATTCCAAATGCAGCCACAAAAGCATCGAGGAATCCTTTTTCCAAAGCAACTTGCAGAGAACTAAATGCCATATCCTCAAAAACAATTTCCTTTCCTAACTCTTTGGCAATGGATTTTACTAATTCGATCTCAAACCCCACAAGTACACCATCGCGGTAATATTCCATGGGCGGATAGTCGGCACATGTTCCAAAGCAAAGTACATTTTTTTCTTTTTTAGTAATGCAATTAACATCGAACGACTTGCAACACAGCCAAACAATAAGAGATCCTACCAAGATGGGTAATACAACAATGATAAATTTCTTCATATATTTTTAATACAGAAAAATTTCCTCTAATGTCAAGTCCATGGGATTATACCTAGCCCAAGATAGTAGCTTCATTCCTACTAATTATCTTGATTCATATTAAAAAAACTTGACAATCCATGAATGAATTTTGATTTTAAAGGCGTTATATGGCATTGAGAATTAGATTACAAAGACAGGGACGAATTCATCATCCTTCCTATAAGATTGTTGTCGCAGAGAGCTCGAGTCGTCGAGATGGAAAATATATGGAAAAGTTGGGCATATATGAGCCCCAAGCGAAAGGTAATTCTTCGGAATTATCGATGAATCTGGAACGAGCAACCTACTGGATGAGCGTTGGCGCAAAGGCAACGGATACCGTTGCTCAGTTGATACGTAGAGCGAAAGCTTCCGCACAAAAATGATTTTAAACTTATAGCGCAAGTGACGTTATATGCGCCAACAAGAAGAGTCAAAAAGTGTCAATTAGCTTTTTAACACGCATTAGTTTTTCTTCCAAAATTTACATAAAACGCCCAAGAAAACTTTACGGTTCTTGAATTTTAAATTAGATAAACCATTGGTAAATTTTTATGAATCTCAAAAAGTAGATCAGGCAAAACAAATGCCTTAGCTTTAAACATTATTTATTCCTGCGCCGTCGACATTGACACCATTTACCAAATGGCTTTGAATTTAATTAGTAAATACGATGTAATCAAAACATAAACAGCCATCGTAAGCGTATCTTTCTCCTCCCTCCTTCGGAACCAAGCGAAGACGGTTTAATCAAGTAATATCAAAGCGGTGGTGAGGGAGCGATTCGAACGCTCGAAGGGCAGAGCCCGACAGATTTACAGTCTGCATCCTTTAGCCACTTGGATACCTCACCGAACATTATTCATCCTACTTGTGCTTATTACTTTAGCAAGTATTTTTTGCAAAATCTCCGATTGCTTCTTAAAAATTCCCTATAGAAAAAAGACTTGACATTGCCTTTTTGCAGACCTATTAGATAAGCAATAATATTTTATGTCTAAATTATTTATGATATTAAATGCATTTTTTTTAGCGTTCTTTTTATGCTTCGTCAGGACATCGACTTTAACCGCCAGCAATAGTTCAAAAAATCCTTCTTTAAGTTTCTCGGAATGGAAGGAGAAAATAATCCAAGAAAGAAATAAAGAAGATGTTAGATCCTTACTAAACCAAAAAGATTCACAGGGTAATCCCATAATTTTTTTCGCTATCCAACAGAAAGATATGCACACCACTGCATTGTTTCTTGTTCTTGCCAACGGAATAAATGTAAATGCTTTGGACATACGAAACCAAGATGGTTTTAACATTGTACACGTTGCCTGTACCCAAAACAATCCATGCATGCTTTATTTTATTAAAAGTGTTTTGGGGTATTTTAGGCAACTCAATCAAAATTAACTTGACAAAAACAATATATGATTAACATTTTAGCTACAGTAGGAGTTAGCTATGAATTATGACCATACTTCGAATCCAGTTTTTAAAGAAAGTGTTTTTTGTCCACAGGATGCTCAGGCGATGGCTATGACCGTCGACGGTGTCATTCGCAAATCTTTTATTACGTTATTTTTATTATTGGCAGGCGCTGCTTTTGCATGGACTCGTTCCTATGCTACCGTTGAGGAAATTGGCGGAAAAATTATGCTATTTTCAATCGGAACGCTTGTTTTGTATTTCGTAACGATGTTTAAACCTGATATCGCAAAAATTACCGTTCCTTTATATGCCATTGGCGAAGGTTTTGTAATCGGCGCCATTTCGTGGCTTATGCAGAAACGTTATCCGGGGATTGTTGTGCAGGCAGCTACGGGAACATTCGGTGTTTTTGCTGTGATGCTTTTTGTATATAAAGCAGGAATTATTCGACCGACAGAAAAGTTTGCAACGGTCCTCTTCGTCGCAACGGCCGGAATTGCTTTTATCTACTTCGTAAGTTGGATCATGTCGTTTTTTGGTTCTCCTGGACTGTCTATCGTTCATGGTTCTTCGAATCTTAGCATCGGGTTTAGTGTCGTGGTTTGTATTATTGCCGCATTGAATTTGCTTTTGAACTTTGAATTTATTGTCCGTCAAAGCCGGTTAGGTGCTCCAGAAAAGTTGGAATGGATAGCAGCTTTGGGCTTACTTGTAACGCTCATATGGATTTATATGGAGATTTTGCGCCTGTTGATGAAATTGAGAGCGCGCAACGATTAAGCAATTAAATGCACATTTTGGTTATCAAGCCTTCTTCCCTTGGGGATATTATTCACGGAATGGTTATCATCAGTGAATTAAAGAAGCAATTGCCAGAGTGTGTCATCGATTGGGTAGTTGGTGACAAGTTCGTTGAAATTGTGACCTCTTCCCAAATCGCTAGAAATGTTTTTATCTATGAGCGCTACGGGGATATGTTTTCTATTTTTCGCCTTATTTCAGAAATACGTCGCGAAAACTATGATTACATTTTCGACATGCAGGGTCTCGCTCGCAGCGGTATCATGACCGCCATCGCCAAATCCCCATGCAAAGTTGGTCGACAAGATGCCCGTGAATTTTCATCCCTAGCATATAACCAAAAAACTAACTATCCAGGCCCCGTGCATGCTATCGATATTCTTCGAGAATTTTTAGATGTCGTTGGATGTAATAAAACTGTTTCAGGAATTGTCTCAGAGCTTCAAAATATTTCATCGCCCACTTTTGAATGTTTTCTCAATACGGAACTCAATTCCAGGCCACTCATTTGCCTATTCCCAGAAAGTCAACAGCCTGAAAAAGAATGGCATTTTTTTCCTGCCTTATCTCAAAAACTCCCCCTATATATTTCCAATGCGGTGGTTTTGTTGCTGGGTAATAGAAAAACGAAATTTTTCGAAATTACTTCACCGCAGCTTTTCGATCTACGAGGAACAACTTCATTGATCGACATTGTATTTCTAATTAAAAATGCCAGCCTTGTTATTGCCAATGACAGCGGTCCTTTACATATTTCTGCCGCCCTCGGCCGCCCCACATTTGGTCTGTTTACGGTTACCGATCCACAACGCTTTGGCCCTTATCCTATTCAAAAAATTTCCCATATGGTACTTAAACTCAACAATATCCCCGATGAAGTCAACATCGTTGCCGAAGCAGCCTACGAAATGCTGGTCCACTCCCAATTGCAGACAAAAATTTAACTAAAATATTCCTTATCACAATCAATACAATACGTTAGAATGATAAACGTAAAAAACTGATAAAATCGATAGCGATCTCAATTAAAAAACTCAGTTATATACAATTTGAGCTTGAAAAAAGTCCTTTAAATAGTTTCCTAAACACGAAAATTATAATGGAATACGAAGCGGTCATTGGATTAGAGGTTCACGTGCAAATTAAAACAGCTTCAAAATTGTTTGCCCAATCGGGATACACCTATGGTGCCAACGCTAATACGCTCACGGATCCTACAGTTTTAGGACTGCCTGGAGCGCTACCTGTACTTAATAGAGAAGCCGTTCGCCAGGCGGTTAGCGCCGGATTAATTTTTAACTGCACTATCCCTGAAATTACACACTGGGATCGTAAAAATTATTTTTATCCTGATAATCCGAAAAATTATCAGATCTCTCAGCTCGATTACCCAATTTGCAAAGGCGGCTTCGTCGAAATTGAGTTGCCTGGACCCTCAAGAAATGTAATGGGTGAACATAAAAAAATTGCACTTGATCGCATCCAACTCGAAGAAGATGTCGGTAAGTTGACCCACGAAGGGGAGCAAAGTTTAGTCGATTTTAATCGCGCCGGCGTTCCATTAATGGAGATTGTTTCGCTACCCGATCTACGGTCAGCCGATGAAGCCTTTGCTTACCTTACTTCCCTGCGCATGCATCTCTCCTATGCCGGTATTTCAGACTGCGATATGGAAAAAGGCCAAATGCGCTGTGATGCAAACGTAAGTGTGCGCCCAAAGGGGCAAAAGGAATTGGGAACAAAAGTTGAACTTAAAAATTTAAACTCCATTTCAGGTGTCAGAAATGGCATTGCCTATGAAATTCAGCGCCAGCAACAAATACTTTCCCAGGACAAACCTATCGTTCAAGAAACGCGCAAATGGGATGCCGATGAAGGTATTTCTACGCCCATGCGATCCAAAGAAACGGCCAATGATTACCGCTATTTTCCGGATCCTGACCTCGTTCCTCTCAAAATTGAGCGCACATTTGTCCAGGAATTACAGCAATCGCTTCCAGAATTTCCTTTCCAAAAACAGGAGCGTTTTTTCATGGCCTACAATCTGCCCTATACCATAACATCGGTATTTTACCCCAATTCTGAGCTCTGCGACTATTTTGAGGAAGCGGTTGAATATTACGGTCAACCAAAAACTATTGCTAATTTTATCGCCAATGATCTTTTGCGAGAACTTTCAGAAGCTCGCCTCAGTATCACAAAAAATAATTTTCGCATTACACCACAACAACTGGCAGAATTAGTAAAGCTGATCGATGAGGGCGTAATCTCTAAACAAACAGCCCAGGATATTTTTATTGAAATGTTTAAAACGGGAAAAGATGCGCAGTATATCATCGAGCAAAAGGGTTTGGCGCAAAATTCAAACGAACAAGAATTGGTCAACTTTTGTAAAGCAGCCGTCGAAAGTAATTCCAAAGCGGTTGCGGAGTATCACGCAGGCAAAGCAACGGCCATTAATGTATTGAAAGGTAGTGTTATGAAAGCAACAGGTGGCCGAGCTAATCCGGTATTAATTGACAAAATTTTACACAAATTACTCGATTCATGAATCTCATTGATACGCATTGCCACCTTGATTTTTTTGGAAATGAGCTCGATTCTATTCTACAACACGCGAAAGAAGCAGCCGTCGAAGTAATGATTTCCTGCGGTACGGAAGCCACCGATTGGCCTTTACACCATGAAATTGCAAGTCGATATGCACATGTGCATTACTCGGTTGGTATCCATCCAACCAATGTAACACCAAATTGGGAAACGGATCTCGAAACGCTGGAACAATTTTTCACAAAAATACCGCGCCCCATTGCCATGGGCGAGTTTGGTCTTGATTATCATGGCATCGAAGGTGATGTGACAACTATTATTAGTCAACAGAAAGAAGCATTTCGACAGCAGCTTTTAATCGCCAGGAAATACGATTGTCCCATTATTATCCACTCCCGCAATGCCTTCGAAGATTGTAAAACATTGATCGATCAGTCCCAATGCAATTGGGAAAATATCGTTATTCATTGCTTTTCCGAAAGTGCAGAAATGATTCGTGAGATTAATGTTCGAGGTGGACGCGGTTCTTTTACGGGAATTGTAACCTATAAAAATGCTGAAAAAATTCGCCAAGCTCTTCTGACACAGGGTGTGGAACGCCTTATGTTGGAAACGGATAGCCCCTACCTAGCCCCAATTCCCTTTCGATCGAAACGAAATGAACCGTCTTTTATTCGCGAAACAGCCCGCTATGTTGCACCATTGCTAGGATTATCGGAACTGGAACTTTCTACGACTACGACCAAAAATGCAAAATCATTTTTTCGTATGGATACGAAATACTAAACAATTTTAAGTTTCAACACTTTCTATACCTTACTAAGAAAATAAATCATAAAAAACCGAAAGCCTATACGGCTAAAATTAAATCTTCATGCGACTATAACTAAATATAGATTTTTCATACAAAAGCTTGATAAGACAGTAAAAAAACTTATAAGCGGCAATATTTTTAATATATCGCTTACCCCTCTCTACTTCTTGACTTTGGTTCTTACTGCACATATGTCAAGAATAAAAATTAACAACAAAAATGGCGCCCCCACCCAGACTCGAACTGGGATTAACGGTTTAGGAAACCGCGGTTCTATCCATTAAACTATAGGGACACCAATTTAAGGCAAAAATATTTACAAAATTTGTCAACTCTAACTATTTTTAGTATGTATTTTCGTCGCTTTCTTTTTCGGATTGCTGATTTTGCTGGCGTTTTTGCGGATTTTTCTCGCTTAAATCACTGAACTCTCGCTTTTCGGTTCTGATATGGACTTCCTTAATATCTTTCAACTGTTCGATTAAAAAGGTTTGCAATTCGTTGCATCCTGCATTCAAAATTTCCTTTGATTGTGTATTACCCGTTACAAATATCAAATTAAGTTTTGTCCCTTCACGGACAATTGAGACTTGAGTATCGGGCAAAACATTTTCTTTGAATCTGACAACGACCTCCTGTTTAGCGTTATTAATCGCTAGATATTCGGCAACTTCGCGGCCAATCTTTAAAATCATCCCTGCATGAGTCATTGACCGAGAAGTTGAAATAATTGATGGAGAGGCTGAAATTTGTCCCTGTGTACTCAATATCCCTTCGCCCGGTGTATTATTATTTACCGAACCTTCATTTACGGCCATCGGCGCTCCAATACTCTCCGACTCTACCGCTTTTTCTTCCACAACGACGGCTTCTTTACTTGAATCGACTTTTTCTTCCTCCCGTTTAGAACCTGCTTCCACTTTCACCGAAACATTCTCCATTTTTTTCGGCATCGCCCCAGGCGCAACTCCAAATTCTTTCTCCGCAGTCAAGCTCGTTGCATTCGCATTGGCCTCTGGCTCGACTTTTTCTTCTTCTCGCTTAGAACCTGCTTCCACTTTCACCGAAACATTCTCCATTTTTTTCGGCATCGCTCCAGGCGCAGCTCCAAATTCTTCCTGTTGTTTAGAACCTGCTTCCACTTTCACCGAAACATTCTCCATTTTTTTCGGCATCGCCCCAGGCGCAGCTCCAAATTCTTCCTCCACAGCCAAGCTCGTTGTATTCGCATTGGCCTCTGACTCAACTCTTATATCTTTTCGTTTAGGAGCTACTTCCGCTTTTTTACTTTCCGTTTTCTCGCCTAAAAATAACGTAAAAATAGAAATATTCTCTCCGGATTCTTTCAAATCGGCTTCATTTTTCTTCAAGTTTCGCTTGGAATCTTTTTCCTGACCACCTTCCTTTTGTTTACTTAAAAATACTTGGAAATGATTAGTATCCCGTATATCTATTTTTTCCTTAATTTCCACCTGAGACGATTCCACTCGAGCCGTCCTCGTATTTGTATCATTAACACTGATTCTTATTTCACTCATTTTTTCTTCGTTTGATTGTTCCAACATATTCAGTGTTTTTTTGTCCGGTGAAATATTTACCGACATTCCATTTACGGTTATCGGCTTCTCCGATTCTACCGCTTTTTTTTCTACAACGACGGCTACTTCATTTGTATCGACTTTTACATCGACTGCTGCTTTAACTTTTACATTTCCCCGTTCAGAAGCTGTTTCCGTTTTCATCGAAACACCCTTCTCTTCTTTCGACATAGTTTCAAATTTTTCCACAATTAAGTTTGTTTTATTCATATTGACCTCGGCTTTGGCTGCTGCTTCATCCGCATCGACTTCCGTATTAACTTTTTCTTCCTTCCGATCCGAAGCTGCTTTCGCTTTTTTACTTTCCATTTTTTCGCCCAATAATAACGCGAAAATGGAAATATTTCCTTCGGATTCTTTTAAATTGGCTTTATCATCTTTCGAGCTTCGCTTGAAATCTTTTTTCTGGCCATCTTCTTCTTGCTTATTCAAAAACGCTTGAAAATTACCAATATCCCGCACGTCCGGTTGTTCCTTAAATCCCATTTGAAGCAATTCCGCTCGAGTCGCTCCCGTATTTGTATCATTAGTATTGATTTTTATTTCACTCATTTTTCATTCCTTTTCATAAAAATTTATCTACGCTTCGTCGGAAGATCCTCGACCTCTGCATCCGCTTGCCTCTCTTCCTCCAGTTTAACCTGCTCACGCCAAACATCCTTCATTGACTCAATTTTATCAATGTTTCGCTCCGCAAGACGTAACTCTTCCCGACAATTGTCCAAATTTTCCTTTGCTTTATCACAAGCCAATATGGCATCTTCAACGCGTTTTTGATAATCAAAAATCTTATTTTGCAACTCTTTGACCATAAAATGTAAGTTATCAATTTCTCGTCTATTGATACTTTTTTTTAAAATCTGATCATATAATCGCTTAGTTTCTTTGTCGACGAAAATTTTGTAATCCTCCAATTCTTGTTTGGCTTTGACAACCGCCTGCTCCGCTTCCTTTAATAATTGCTGGGCCTGTTTCAAATTTTTTTCGGCACGATTTTTACGAATTTCCCGTACCCGTAGCAAATCGTCCAATTCGTATTTTCGCGCCATAGCAATTACATTCCCACTACTTTTTTAAGCATTTGGACCGTCTCATCAAAAGTATTACACTCTTTTTGGCCTTGCTTTAAGAAATTGTTACAACCATCAACGCGATCAATCGCCTCATCCGTCACCGGATCCGAACCACGCTTGTATTCACCGATACGTACGAGTAGCTCAACTTCGCTGTATTTTGCTAAAATACTTCTTAGCTTTCCAGCCGCAGCTTTGTGAGCATCATCCACGATCGCACTCATACAGCGGCTGATACTCGCCAAAATATCAATTGCCGGATAATGATTGGCTGCACCTAGCTTTCGCGACAAAATGATATGGCCATCTAAAATGGATCGCGTTTCATCGGCAATGGGTTCGGTCATATCATCACCTTCGACCAATACGGTATAGAGTGCCGTAATCGATCCTTTTGGCGATTGGCCAGCTCGCTCCATCAGTTTGGGAAGTGTTGCAAATACGGAAGGAGGAAATCCTCTTCTCGCCGGAGGTTCGCCCGCTGCTAGTCCAATCTCACGTTGCGCACGACCAAAACGCGTCACAGAATCCATCATGAGAAGGACTTTTTTATTTTTATCACGGAAGTATTCCGCAATCGCTGTCGCAACGTAGGCCGCTTTGAGTCGCTCCATTGCCGATCGTTCCGACGTCGCAATGACCAACACCGCCCGTTTCATACCCTCTATGCCAAGATCCTTTTCTACAAATTCGCGTACCTCGCGGCCACGTTCGCCAATCAACGCTAATACGCTAATTTCCGCCTCAGTGTTGCGGATAATCTGTGCCAAAAGCGTACTTTTACCACCACCGGCCGCAGCAAATATGCCAAGCCGTTGACCTTCACCGCAAGTCAATAGACCATCCAACGCCCGTACACCGAGTGATATGGGTATGGCAATGGGAGCCCGAGACATCGCCGCCGGTGGATCATTGTATACCGGATACTGCGCTTCCGGAATAAATTCGCCCTTTTCTTCGATTGACTCTACGGTCACGCGACCTAATCCGTCGACGACTCGTCCCAATAAATCATCGCCCACACCGACCTTGTGAACATCGCCTGTTGGTATAACCTCCGTTGCCGAAGAAATTCCCATAAGTTCACCGAGAGGGGTCAGAATCGCCGCCTGTTTTTCAAAGCCGACTACCTCCGTCCAGACCTCCGTATCCTCCCACGGTGTGCGCAAAATACAGAGTTCGCCCACCTTAACATTGGGCACCATCGCCTTTATAATTGTTCCGATGACCTGGAGTACCTTTCCCTTTGTTTTAACGGTCTTAGTTTCTTCGAGTAGCTGATCGAGCGTCATTGTTGCTTGGCTAAATGGATTCGAATTCATCGCTAATGTTCCTTTTTTCACCACACACCTATCTTTCTAAAAACTTTCCACGTTTTGTTGGCTACATTCCGAATCGATTCCCAAGCCCCATCGTTCTGTTCCGTAACGGTTATCTACGAATGGTCGCATATCTCCACTATCTGGCCAGATGGATTTGAATTTATCCATTCCCCTTTTCATCGTATATCTCCTATCACTCTTCTCCTTCGTCATCGAGAACCTCCCTATCCCCTTCCGATTCATTTTCTTCCTCCGAAACAGTTTTTTCTGAACGCTCTTCGGGAGTATCTTCCATTCCATGCTTGTCCTCGATAGCACCCACATTATCCAGAGACATTACCTGTTTAAACGCTCCGACAATTGCTTCCATCTGAATATCCAAACTGGCATCGACGACGCCAAGATCGGTTTCCAAAATACAAGTACCCGGTTTTAGCCGCGAATCAGCCACCACCTCTAAATAATCAACGATACCATCGGATAAAATTTTCTTCAAATTGTCGCGCACTACCTGAGAATCCTGTGGCGAAACTTTTAGGACAGCTTCATTCTGATTTTTAACGGCCTTCAATGCCTGGCGAACGATATCCACAATCAGTTCTCGACGATCGACCTCTCCAATAATACGCTGTAGAGCCTTTACCACGAGCCCCGCAATACTGCTTTCCAGATACTTCATATTATTGGCACTCTTTACAACAAGTTCAGCGAGTTGCTTAGACATTTCCGTCTTGCCAGTTGCGTAACCATCGTCATAGCCACGTTGAGCCTCACTTTTATAGTACTTTTTGGCTTCTTCAAAAATTTTCTCCCGCTTATCGAGAGCTTCATCCAAAATTTGCTGGCTCTTCTCGTTCGCTTCCTGAACAATTTTTTCGGCATTCCGATTAGCTTCATCGATCAGCTCCCGTACTCGGACATTGGCCATCTCGATAAATCCCGAAATCCGAATATTGGTATCCGCAACAAGCCTATTACAAAGTTGACTCGCATGCTGAATAAGCTTATCGTTCTCCCGATAGGCATGACTTACGGCATTTTCAGCTTCCAGATAGGCACAATAATCCTCTCGCTTAAGGACTTTTCCATCAGGTAACAATTGAAATTTTTCTCTATTAATATGCAACATATCACGCCTTTATCATTGAAACGGCGACGCTATCGCTCTCCGTAATTACCCGTTTGACGACTTTTTTTATGAACTCAAAGTAGCATTGAGGATCATCAACCCTATGATTAAAATTCCATCCAAAGTTTTTTGGAAATTTTAAAATAAAACGCTGGACAATCTCCCGAGGCATTTCCGCCAAACTCATTTCAATAATCGTCTTTCCCGTATTAAAAATGCTTTCAATGAGTGTCGTTCCTTTGGCACGAAAACTTTCCGCAGTTTCCGACCTTAGCATCAATGGTGCACTACGTATCGAAAAAAGATAGGCATCATTGCCGATGGTTCGTTTAATTTGCAGTAGCTCGCGCCCCCAAATAATTTTTCGAATCTGCTCTGAAAAACAAATTCCTCCCATGTAACAAATAATGCGATGGATTTCAGCCGCCGATAATAGGCAAAGAAAATAGCGCTTTTCCGAAAAGTTATACCACCCCAGGTTGTCGATGCCCAATAACTTTCGTACATAGGCCAAGGTTTTCCCACAAGCCTTTGGCGATTCGAGTAAAGGTTTGACGCCCATCATTGCCTGTACCTCCGGGATAAAATCTTCATGCATATAGTCCAGCATTCTATTGTTAAAATCGTAGATCGCCGAAAATACATCCGTGTTCCCGTGTAACAAATTCGAAACATACGCTGTCGTTTCCATGGTTAATTAGTCTAGTGATTCTTCTTTATTTTCATTCATTCCGATCGCCGATGATGGAGTCATATCCGAAACTTCGGCCAAATTATCTACACTGACTTCTTTTTCTTTTTTCTTGCGTTTAACCGATAGCCAAATGAGAGTATTCGAAAGAACGAGTACCAAAATAATAGCCAGTAGGGCACCGATTAGCATAAAAAATTGCGTCTTCGAACCATCCGTCATATCGATTCCTATGCAAGAAAACATGGTATCCGTCTGTCTCGATGCTTTGGGAAGTGGTGGTAGTGTCACGGGGAATAGGGCCACCGATACTTTATCAAAGTCTAATCCTTCAATACTATTGGTAACTAAAAATTTAATCTCACGGACCCAATCTTCCACAGAAGAATCCGGACGGTAGGTGATAAATACGGCCGCCGACGATGGTATTACATGTTCAGCATAGGGATCATTTTCCGGTAAGACGATGTGAACCCGCGATTTTAGTACCCCAGGAATCTTACTGATAGTAAGCGCAATACTTTCAGACAGGGCATTCATGAATCGAATTCGCTCTTCCAATGGTGAGGAAACGAGCCCAGATTTTTTGAAAACATCGCCCAAGGTTTGGTACTTGGGAAGCGGATAACCCTGAGATTCTAAAAGATTAATTGCCACAGAAAAATTATCGTTAGAAACGGTAAGCGCACAGCTCTCTTTTCCAATAATTTTATTCGAAGCGATACCATGCTGCTTCAATATGGCAATCATTTCATTGACTTCCTGCTCCTCCAAATTGTTAAACAATGTGGAAACTCCGCATCCTGATAATAGCAAACAAATTACAAAGAAACAAATACTCACCCCACCATGGCATCTTCCCATCCCATCATCCATACATTAGCATTATATCGCAGTAAATTTTTAGTCAAACACCAAAGTTAAAAAAACAAAAAAAATTTTTCAAAAGCATCCTAGGGATAGCCAACCCTACCTTGACAGGCAATCCGAGTCTATGCAAAAATCATCGGAACGGTAATATGCAAAGAAAGGCAGGTGGCAAAGGCTGCGGCAATATCATCGATCATAATCCCCGTACCACCATTAAACTTTTGTAAAGATTTTATGCCAAAGGGCTTAATAATATCAAAAAATCGGAACAATAGCAACCCGTAGATTAGAATTTTCCATAGTGCAATTTGCCCTGCAAATCGTTCAATTCCCCAGTAACACAGCGGCATTGCTAGAAATTCATCCAAAATAATACAGGAAGGATCTTTTTTTTGCAAACGGTACTCCGCCTCACCACAAAACAATGTCCCTACAAATACAGAGACACAAAACCCAAGCATGAACTGAAAAAGTGTTGCACGCCAAAAGCCGACTGTATACCAGACAATTCCAGCAAAAGATCCTAGTGTTCCCGGAGCAAAACGACTCCGCCCCAACGCTCCTAATGTTGCCACATTGAGTATAAATTTCGTTGATAATGCACGCAAAATATGGATCATTTTTCCTTTCGTTGATCATCGAACAAATGCTTATACCGTTGGATATAATGATACCCCGATGAAAGGGTCAAGTAGGTTGTGATTAAAAATAAAATCATCGCACAGTAGCGAATAAAAATGCCAAACCAATCTGGAAAAAACTTTAAATCTTCAACCACAGCACGCCACAAAATAAAAAATCCAATGGTTACAATTTGCATTACCGTTTTTACTTTCCCGATTCGCTCTGCTTCTAGAATAATTCCACGGCTTGAAGCCACAAGGCGCACGCCGGTCACTAAAAATTCACGCCCAATAATGAATAATACGAAAAACAACGTCCATTGGGGCAAAATTCCAAGGACTAAAATGGCCACAAAAAGCCCAACCATAAAAATTTTATCGGTAAGCGCATCCATAAACTTACCAAACGTAGAAACAATATCGCAGCGTCGAGCCAAATAGCCATCCAACCAATCACTCAATGCTGCGAGCAAATATACAAGGAAACAAAGCGTTGAACCAAATGGTATGCGAAAATACATTAACCCAACAACAATAAACAATAATGGTATACGCGATAGGGTAACGTAATTGGCAATATTCATCGCTTTTTTGCTGTCGCCGGCTTCTGTTCAGCTGGCCGGCTTCTGTCCAGTTGCCGGCTTCTGTTCCATAGCATTTAACTTTTCGACTACTTTTTCCGTCATGTCGTTGTCCTTACGGATATATGGTATGGCAGGATTATCTGCGTCAAAGACCACATCATAACCTCCCTCTTCAGCCAATATTTCAATTACTTTTTGAACAGCATATGTAATTTGACTTTCCTTGTTTATTTTCGATTGCATGAGACGATCTTGTGCTTCAGCTTGATGGGCGTTTATGGCAACTTTCTTTTGCTCACACTTAGCCCTTTGCGCTTGTATTTCAGCTTCAATTTTCTTTTTCGCCTCTTCATTCAGTACGGGATTATTGGATTTTCCAACAAGTTCCTCTAATTTTTTCTCTGCTTCTACATAATCAGCATACATCGATGCTAATTCATTTTGTGCTGCCTGAACCTGTGCAGCCATTTCATCGTTAGCCTTTTTCACTTGCGCATAATCACTAGTCACTTTTCGCGAGCTGAAGCTTCCGATCACTGATCTTGGAGCACTCGATTGCGTCTCAGTGGATTGTGGTTTGCCATCTGCCGCATTCTTTGGCTCTATTGCAAATAATCGAATCATAGCAACAACTACCAAACTCATAAATATAACTAATTTTTTCACTTTTCCTCCTTTTAAAAACTACCAAATTTTATCTACAATTGCATCCGCTAGGCCATATTCAATTGCTTCCCGTGCATTCATGTAGAAATCGCGATCCGTATCTCTTTGAATTTTTTCAAGGGGCTGTCCAGATGCTTCCGCTAAGATATGATTCATTTCCGCACGAGTTTTTTCCATTTCTTCCGCTTGGATACCGATATCCACAGCCTGCGCGTAGAATCGTCCTGAAATAAGAGGTTGATGAATCAACACGCGCGCACTGGGATAAAGTAGGCGGCTACCCTTCTTCGGTCCGCATAGAATGATCGAACCCATACTGGCAGCAAGCCCTGTTACGATGACCTCGATCGGCGATGAAATAAGTTTCATGGTATCATAAATCGCCATGCCTGCAGTAATTGAACCTCCGGGCGTATTAACAAAAAATTGTATTTTTTTTCCTGGATCAACAAGCTCCAAATAGAGCAATTTTTCTGTAATGTCCTTTGCTGATGCATCATCGACCCCTCCCCACAGAAAAATCTTTCGTGCCGCCAAAAACCTTTTTTGAACCATGACCAGATGGCTATTTACCATAGCTTTTTCGTCCTTTATTTCATCATCATCGTCGTCATCACCATTTTGAATGGCCATTACACCTCCTAGTTTCTACAGAAAGGAAAATTTTTTTAAAATCAACGAAATAAATTTTAAAATGTACCACAAAAAACTTGACTTATTGGCGAGTGCTCCAGAATCTGCTTCTAAGCATGAGGAATGACTATTTACAAGCAGCCCAGAATGTTATTCAAGATCCGATGATCTTAATCAACATTGTTTCAAAGCGAGTTAAGCAGTTGAAATTTGGAGAACGTCCGCTTATTATGTCCTTGGAGCGGCTGGAACCGGAAGATATCGCCTTTCGTGAAATCATCGAAGGAAAAATTTCCTTTAAAATGAGTCCTCGAAAGTAGTTTTGACTTCTCTTTCTGTTTTCGCAGGCTAGATGCCATGGCTAAAGGTTTTTGCTCCGTTGAAATTAAAAACAAAAAGGCATCACACGACTACATGATAGGCGATACATTCGAGGCAGGTATTGTTCTCCAAGGGACGGAGGTGAAGTCTGTGAAATTGGGACATGCGCAGATTAACGAAGCTTTCGTCCGTACCGACCGAAAGGGAGCTGTGGTGCTTTTTAATGCCCAGATTGATGAATATCCCTTTGGAAATTTTTCTAATCATGAGGCTAAGCGACAACGCTATCTACTCCTCCGCCAACGGGAAATACGTAAGATAAAAAACGCTATTGAAAAAGAGGGACTTACGGCGATTCCTTTGAAAATGTATATCAAACATGGATTGATCAAATTGCTTTTTGGACTTTGTAAAGGGAAAAAATTATACGATAAACGCCACGATTTGAAGCAACGAACAGAAATGCGCGAAGCCGAACGCTTCCTTTCTAATCGCCATCGCCACAATCGTTTCTGAATGTGTGGGTTTCAGTATCTGGCAAACGCTATCTCCACTCACGGGATATCGTAGCTTTGCATCGCTATTGCTGTGTTTGGTGAAAAATTTTTTGAAAAAGAAACGCTAAACCCGTGATTCTCTTAGTACTTTTTTGATTACTAATGGCAGTATTGTATGCATCTGGACTGCCGACAATAAAAACTTTATTACGTCCGCGAGTTACGGCAGTATACAACAAATTGCGCTGCAACATGATATAATGCTGCATCAACAGAGGGATAATCACAATTGGAAACTCGCTTCCCTGGGATTTATGAATGCTAATTGCGTACGCCAACGCAAGATCATCGAGTTCAGCTTTGCTTAGTTCAACAAATTCATTGTTAAAATTTACAAAAACTGTTTCGTTGTCTTCACTAAAATTAGTGATGGTTCCTAAATCACCGTTAAAAATATTTTTTTCATAATTATTGCGCAATTGGATCACCTTATCGCCCAGACAAAAGCAGCACCAAGGAATTTGTCTGCCATTTTTTATGAAAATTTTTTGTAATTTTTCATTTAGAATATCGATTCCAGCCGCCCCCTTATGTAGCGGTGCTAAAACCTGAATATCATTAACAGGATCAATTTGATAGCAATTCGGCAAAATCGTCGAGCACAATTGCTCTATTTTTTTCGTGCAATCCTCGGGCGAATCCGCCAAAATAAATGAAAAATCATGCTCCATCGAAATGGATTCCATTGGAATAATTGGTGGTACTTCACCGTCGCCGCGAATAATTTGATGGGCCAATCGCACAATTCCACTGTGCTTACCCTGGCGAAAAATCTGCGACAAACGTGTTACCGAAAATCGTCCAGAAGTAATAAAATCCAGTAGAATATTTCCCGCACCCACGGACGGTAGTTGATCACTATCGCCCACCAATAAAAAATGTGCGTCTCCCGGAATCGCATTCAAAAGCGAGATTGCCAAACGCGTATCAATCATACTCGCTTCGTCGACGATCACAAAATCATAGGACAATAAGTTTTCTTTATTGTATAAAAACTGTTTCGTTTGCGGATTAAACTGCAAAAATCTATGAATTGTTTTCGCCTCCATGGCCGTCGTTTCGGACAATTTTTGAGCAGCACGTCCCGTTGGCGCCGCCAGTCCAATTTTCACATTTTTAGCACGCAAAATTGATACTAATGCACGTAGAATCGTCGTTTTTCCTGTCCCAGGTCCTCCGGTAATAATGGATAATTTTTCTGCCAATGCATTGTGCAATGCCGAAACTTGCTCCGATGCAAATGAAAATCCTTCGCGTTTTTGCGCCCAAGTAATTGCATTTTCGCGATGAATATGCGCCAATGGAGATTTCGTTTTTCCGAGACGAACCACATTATCTACCAACATCGTTTCGTAACTCGTCATCAGACTTGTCTGAATAATGTCACTGCCAAGTACATTAATTTTTTGAAATTGGATGAGCATTTTCAAACGATTGGTAATGCCATCTCCACCAATCTCTAGTAACTGTTGTACTAATTCTAAAAATTCTTTCTGCGGATAGGCCGTATGACCCTGCGTTTCTAAAACAGTAAAAACATGTAAAATTCCAGCATCAATCCTCGCAATATGCGTACTCGGAATACCCATATTTTGTGCAATTTTATCCGCAGTTTTAAATCCAATTCCGTCGATTTCACGCCCAACGCGATAGGGATCAGATTGCAAAATTTGTTTTGCTTCCCGGCCATAGATTTTATAGAGACGCAAACAAAGAGCGTTCGAAATATTATAAGTTTGTAAAAAAATTAAAATGTCGCGCAGCGCATATTGTTCTTCCCAAGCCATTTTGATACTGCGCACACGCGCCTCGCCAATACCAGGAATTTCCAGTAATCGCGCTGATTCTGTTGCAATAATGTCGAAGGTGTCTGCCCCAAAATAGTCGACAATTCGATCGGTGTAAACCTTTCCGATACCACGAATCAGACCGCTACTGAGATACTTGCGAATGCCATTAACATCCGCAGGCAAGGCCGCAGAAAACGATTCTATCGAAAATTGCCGACCAAATTTCGGATGTTGAATCCAATTTCCTGTTAAAATCAAGGTTTCACCACAATTCACACCGGGAACTTTTCCGCAAGCAGTAAACGTATTTCGTGTCCCACCGTTTTCACACATTTCCATAATTGAATAAAAATTCTTCTCGTTGCGGTAGATGATACGTTCTAAAACTGCTTTTACTTGCTCAGTCAACTAAACCTCCTTCGATTATCCTGTGAAAGATTTTCAAAATTCAAGTCGCCAATCTTACTATTTTAAAAATTTTAAATGTGCTACTCACCCCTCCCCCATACTTTTAGCCTCAAGACTTTTTCTCTTACTGTCAAGTTTTTTTGAGATTCATATTTTTTATTTTATTTCAGCACAAATTTTCACAGCCCAAGCAATGTATTTTGGACGTATCTCTATGGCAAATACAATTAATAATTAGGCCAACTAGGCTATACATCGCCACTAAATTTGATCCGCCATAACTAATAAACGGCAAAGCAATTCCTTTTGTCGGCATACACCCTGTCACAACACCAATGTTGATAATCGCTTGAAATGTGATCATCAAAACCGCTCCCAAACCTAAGGCTTTCACAAAAGAATCCTGTTTCGAGTAGAGCAGCACTAAGGTAAAAATTGCAAAAGCAAGAAAACAAAAAATAACAACAATGGCAAACAAGCTCCCCAACTCTTCACCAATAATTGGAAAAATGAAATCCGTATGTGCTTCGGGTAAATAGGATAATTTTTGTCGTCCCAAACCAATACCATTACCATAAAGACCACCGGAAGCAAAACATAGAATTCCCTGCCATAATTGATAGGTTGCATCAAAGCGGTGTTCTTCCACATCGAAAAATGATGTGATACGTCTTAGGCGTACCGGACTTAGTAAAATCAATCCCCAAAATGCAATTCCGCCCACTGTTAGAAAAAGTAATAAATGGCGTATACAAATCCCAAATAAAAAGAGCACGGCCAAGGTAATGCTCATCATCAAAAACGCCGTCCCATAGTCTGGTTCGCACAAAACTAAAAATGCTAAACCACCGCAAATACCAACGGGTTTAAGAAACCCTTTAAAAAAATTAATACAATAGTTTTCATTTTCTTGAATATAGCCCGCCAACCAAATAATAAGAGCAATTTTTGCAAATTCCGATACTTGGATGCTAAATCCTCCTATATGTATCCAACGGCGAGAACCATTAATCACATGGCTAATTCCTGGAATAAGCACAAGAGACACGCCAATGCAAGCTAGTTTTAGTAGGATAGTCCGATGCTTAGAAAGCCACGATACGGGCAATTTAGCAAAAATGGCACAAGCTAGCAGCGCTAAAACTACCGCAAAAACTTGTTTTTTTAGATAGACTCCGCCAAATAACATTAAACTTGTACTCGACAGCGCCAGCAAACCTACACCGTTAAGAAAAAAAATCGGCAACAACAAATAAAAAACCAGCCTTTTAACTTCCATTAATCCTGAACATGTACCACAGGAATTTCATCAATCGCTCCAAAAAAATCCGTATCGTGCATAATCGGCGGAGATTCTGGATAAACCGCCGCTGGAACGATCGGTTCTTTTTTAATTATATCCTCCGGTGTAATCGTTTTATTTTTCACAAGAATTCTTTCACCAACTTGTATTTTAGCGGAATCGGAAATATTATTCCAATTTTGCAGATCGTGCACACTCACCTTTGCCTTAGAAGCAATTATGGAGAGGGAATCCCCACGGCGAATGGTATAATAGCCATCTGCATCGACTTCAAAATTTTTTTCCTTTTTAGTTTTATTTAATTCGTCGCTCTCCGTTTTTTCGTGATTTATGTAACGCCTACCTTCTGGAATTATGAGTTTTTTCCCGGCAATAATGCGATCATTTTTCAAATTATTAGCCATACGAATCTCGCGAATACTTACCCCATATTTATGAGCAATCAGCGATAGGCAATCGCCTTTTTGCACGATATACTCAGCAGGTGTCGTATTCATGGCATCGATTTGCTCCTGAGTCGTTCCAGGCAATATGAGCTTTTGGCCAACGAATAATTTTGCATTTTTATCCAATGCATTTGCGTCTAGGAGATTTTTTAGTGGAATTTTAAATTTTTTAGCAATCCAGCTCAAGCAATCTCCCTTTCGTACGGTATACTCTGCCCCGCTGGGCTTTATTTCATGGGAGACAACCACATCGGGAACAACGATTAAAACTTCCTTCGGTTCCGGCTTTGGTTCCGGCTCCGGTTCTGGTCGACGCGGTGCAGCAATACCACGAAAAGACGTCGATGCAACCTGTTTCGTTGGCTTTTTCGTAACAATAATGGTATCCTCTGGAGATGGTTCTCGAACCGTCTTGCTACCAAATGGAGTTTCACATCCCGATAATAACAAAACTACCAGCAATAAGCTCCATTCGGCTCTGCGTTCTACTATACTCGCCCAAACATTCTTCATAATATTCTCTCTACTTCACTTAGTCTATGCCATCAACGCAATATTGTTCCAGCCAATAGAGTGCCTAATGATGCAAAAACTTCAAATCGAAAATACATTTTTCAAAAAATTTCCCACGCTCGATGTAATTTAAAAACTGGTCAAAACTAGAAAACGCTGGACTGAATACGATGTTTTTTCCCAAAAAGCAAGTTTTTTTTATCTCATTAATCGCATTTTCGATACTTTCCACATAAACAGCGTTAATTTTATGTTTTTGTAACAAATCTGCGAGAATAATTCCCGTTTCACCGATCAGCAACGCGATTTCAACCTTTCCTTTTAAAAGGGGAATAATATTTTTCAAATCTTCGCCCTTCGATTGGCCACCGCCGATCCAAATTACTTTCTCTCGAGGAAAATTCTTCAAGGCCCCATCGAGCGCTGCAAAATTCGTACATTTCGAATCATTCCAATAGGCATTTCCCTGGATAATGCCCATGTTTTCGAGGCGATATTTAGGTTTTTGGAAATTTTTTGCTTCCATCAAAACCGTTTCGGAAGAAATATTATGCATGGAACAAAACTTTTTGATGAGCGCAAAATTTTCTCGCTGTGGATAATCACTAAAAGCCGTCCCTTTTGCGTCGCATTTCGACGTAACGACTTGTACTTTTTCCGGTATTACGACTTGAAATTTATGAGCCCATTGGCATATGCTTTGCCCACAAAATATCTGTGCATCTTCACGCAAACAGGCTAATAAATGGTACTTTGCTAAAAAATACCTACGAATTGTTTTATGCACATTGAGGTGATTGGGAGCAAAATTGGACCAAATAAGGTGGGTAAAACGAACCAATTGTGAACTCTCGGCCTGAAAAGAACTCGTTTCGCAAAAAACAAGATCATCGGATTTTAAAGTTTCTGTTGCAACCAACTCCGACAACGATCGATCAAGATTGCCTCCACAGAATGCCCGAACGCCACAGCGATTGAATAATTTTGTCAAAAAAGTTGTAATTGTTGTTTTCCCATTTGTTCCCGTAATGGCCACAACCGGCGCATCGCACCATAGACTCGCAAAATCTAATTCAGATAAACACAATAATCCATTCTGACGCGCCGAAATAATCCAGGGATGGTGCGGTAAAAAACTGGGACTACAAATAATTATTTCATGATTTTTTACATTGTCTTTCGTAAAGTTCTCACCTTTTTCCGGATTCTGATCATAGATAATATGTCTCAAATCAAGTTTTGCGAATAATTTTCGAAGGCCATGAGCACTGACACCATTACCCAAAATGGCTATGGGCTTATTTTTTTTCAACAAAATTTTTTCAAAAAGCTCCTTTTTCAATGTACAAATTTCAACCATCAATAATAATTTTTCTCAAAATATGGAATCGATTTCGTTACTGTCGAATGCTAAAATCAATTTATTTTTCGCCATCAACGGAATTGCTTCGGATAACTTTTGCAACATTACCAGTATTATGGCCCCCATCTCTTGCGGCGACAACATGATATTTTCCCTTGAAAAAAACACATCCATCCAAAATCCTATCATTAAAATTTTCCAGCACACTTCCTTAAAATTTCCAGAAAATAATAACACCATTACCCGGGCCATTGAACTCTTTTGCACACAGACCAATATTGTAAATTTTTCACTTCGAATTGATGTCAAGAAAAAAATTCCCATTGGGGGAGGATTCGGTGGAGGGAGTAGCAATGGTGTTTTTACGCTAAAAGCATTAAATCAGCTCTATAATTTCCCCATTTCGGAAGAAAAATTAACCACCCTTACCAAAAAAATGGGTACGGATTGTTCGTTTTTCATTAAAAATTCACCACAACTGGCAGTCGACCATGGGGACATTTTGATGCCGGTTTCTACAAATTTCCATAAAAACTTAGCCAATTACTTCGTGCTAGTTTTTTGCCCTTCCTTTTTTATTTCGACCGACGCAGCATACAAAAAATTCAAACAAAAACCTTCTTTTTCGCAAAATTCCCCGGAAAAAGTAAAAAGAATCTTCACTGAAAAGCATTTCGAATCCCTACTTTCCAATGCCTTTCAACAACAAATTCTGGATGAATACGCCGAACTTAGGACACTTTTTAATTATTTATATTATTCAAATTATTATCCTTGCATTACCGGTTCCGGCAGCGGATGTTTTATTTTGCACCGCGAATATGATGCACTCCGAAAAGCCCAAGAAATTATTTTTGAGCAACTTGGGCTCATTTCGCTTTGTGAAATTGTACGTTTTCTGTAAACCTTATCGTCCAAAAATTTTCCTCTTGTTTTATGCTTGATTTTTATAGAGTTCCTTAGATCATTTATTTTTGCATATCTTTTTATGTCCATTGAATCAAAGATTTTTGCGCCTAATTTTCCATTTTCGCCAAAGCATGTACCATTTTTTTATGGCTTAGTTATGTTTTTTGTCACCATTTGTTCGCGTATGGTCAGCATCCCAGGCCATAGCGTTGGCCTTTGCCCTTTTACGGAGGTGCTGATTGAAAACTTACAAATTTCCCGTGTCCATTTTAGTAATCTTTTTTTCTTTGCGACTTTATTGAGTACGCTGCTCTTGCCATTTTTCGGCACGATTTTTGACCATATAGGCATTCGTCGCGCCGTAACCTATTCTGCGCTAATGTTAGGATTGGGGCTTTTTTTCATGGGCCATATTATCTCCGCCATTGCTGCTTTGGAACATTACATTTCACACTTTACTGCGGTTACGTGTATACTCTTCGGGGGACTTTTCTTGTTAAAGCTTTGTGGACAAAATCTCATTCCACTTGCTAGTCGTATGATGCTTCTTTACTGGTACGATAAAAAAAGCTGTACAATGATCGGAATTTCCGGGATCTTTGTTTCTTTTACATTTGGCTGTTCACCCAAAATAATCCATATCTTAATTGAGAAACTGGGCTATCTCACCGCTTGGAAGACGCTAGGGTTTACTATTCTCTTAGGATTCCTTCCTATTATTTGGGCTTTATGTCGCGACAGTCCCCAATCGATCGGCATCAATCTGGACGGTTTAAAGGCTGAGCACAATACATCTAAGGAAAACATTCCCGCGCAAGGAAATCCCCCCAAAGATTATACGCTATGCCAAGCTTTGAAAACTTTTGATTTTTGGATTTTCGTTTTAGCCGTTTCGACATCAACATTTACTTCAACGGGGTTAGAGATTCATATTGTCGATATCTTTCGCGAGGCCCATGCCCTCACCGCCAATCCTCTAAACATTTTTCCTTTTATCGCAACTATTAGTGCGATTTTAGGAGTTTTGTTTAGTATTTTCCAAGATCGAGTTTCGATCTACTATTGCTTGGTTGCTATTTTTTTGACCAACGCAGCTCTGATGTTTTCTTTGGAGAACGTTTCAAAGCCATGGGGGTTAGGATTTTTCATTCCTCTTTCCGGCTTCAATTGGGCGCTTTACGGGATAGCTTCTGCGGTTCCCTGGCCTAAACTTTTTGGCAGGAAATATCTTGGTCGAATTATGTCTAGTGCAGCACTGATCATATCTTTTTTTGCCTCCATCGCGCCATCGGCACTCAGCTATGCCCAAAAAAATTTCGGCTCCTATTTCTTTTTGACACGCATTCTTTTTCTAAGCTCTACAACAGGTCTTACCATTGCCATCATTTATATTACTAAAAGAGCGAAAAAATGAATTTTAAATCTCTATTTAATCTCCATTGGTTTTATTTTTTTAAATTTTTTATAACTTTAGAAATATAATTGAAGTCATGAATCGGCATAATGGGCTTATGGGGTTCGATACTGCGGTAAGTAGATTTTTTCAAAAAAAATGAGAGGCCAATAAAATAACAGATCGATTCCAATATACTATGATTAAAAACACTCCTCATAAAGGGCTTGCAATCTTTTGAAGATCCCTAATCGTCCAGTTCTACCTACTGCCTATGGACAAAAAAAGCCTTTTTCTTGGTATTCTTTGTATTGGCATCGCCTTTGGTTTGATGATGAAGCAAGGCGTGCAGTTGCGTGAAAATATATCGACAGCTCAAAATGAAACGGCAACTGTAAACACAAACGAATTACCTCAAAACGCACAGCATAAAGTATTCGCCATTTCCTCTAGTGTGGATGATATTGGCATCGAAGTTCACGAAACGCAAAAAGATAACTTGGAAGAACATGTTTTTGATCATCAGCAATTCGTTACCCTAGAAAATGACGAAATTTGTGTGCGCTTCAATAGCATTGGGGCTGGCATTCAGGATGTCAAACTCAAAAAATATCCCGCTGTCCGCGGCCAGGAAGCCCCATTCACTTTCAATGAAAATGTACGCTTACCCGCCTTAGCACTATCCTTTGGCACCTTCGATAAGTTCCTACTCACAGACTACGAAATTGTTTCACATACAACAAATAGTGTAATCTTTCGTAAGCCCATGAAAAATGGCATTGTCATTGAACGGGAATACCGACTGGCACAACACGAAATTCCCTACGTTTTGACGGTTCAAGTACGATTCACTAATTCGACGGAAAAAACCTATGATTTGGAAAATATCTTTGTTGGACTGGGTAGTTTTCCAGCAACCCCAAGCGATGTTTTGGGTGATTATCTCAATTTTGGTTACTACGATGGCCAAAAGGCACACTTCATTAGAACCAACGACTTTTGTGCCAAAAGTGGCTTCCTAGGCATGGGTAAAGAGTCCGCAAAAAACCAAATCACCGGCAATGACAAAATCGTTTGGGGATCGGTTAAAAATCAATTTTTTACGGGAGTTTTTACGCCAAAGGTTCCCGGTTGCGGCTTCGTCGCAACGCCCAATGGAGTAGTCAGCGCCACCTATGAAAAAATGAATGACAGTGTCGTTGGCAGTGTGAAATTAGCTGTTGGACGCATCGATCCTGGCCAAACAAAGACCATCGATGCTGATTTTTACGTCGGACCAAAGGACTATGTTTTTCTCGACCGCCTGGGCCAGGAACAAGACCTAGTGATGCAATTCGGTATTTTTGGATTTGTCAGCAAATTACTATTACTGCTCATGAAAGGCATCTATACCCTATTGGGCAATTGGGGTGTAACAATCATTGTTCTAACCCTCATCGTAAAATTATTACTGTGGCCACTGACGACGGCTCAAGTCCGTTCATCACGTAAAATGTCGAAACTCCAGGAACCACTCAAAAAAGTCAAGGAAAAATATCGCGATAATCCACAAAAACTTCAAACCGAAACACTAAAATTATTCCGCGATAATCGCATCAATCCTGCTGCCGGTTGCTTACCCATATTCATTCAAATTCCGATTTTTGTGGGTCTATATTTTATGCTACGAACGACCGCCGAAATGCGCTTTGCGCCCTTCCTATGGATTTCAGACCTATCCCTCCCGGATACCATCGCCCATTTGGGTAACTTCCCCATAAACATATTGCCACTCATCATGGGTGTTTCCATGGTTTGGCAGATGAAAGTCATGCCTACACCCTCGGCGGACGGAGCGCAAAAATGGGTATTCAAGCTTATGCCCATCATTTTTCTTGTTTTTTGTTACAACTTTCCCTCAGCACTCGTTCTATATTGGACCATACAAAATTTATTGACGATTGCCCAACAAATTATTCTTAATAGGAAAAACGATGATGCATTACTCATCAATGATCCGGATGGGGTAAATGCGAAAAACGGATCAGATGTAAAAAGAAAAAAAAGTTTAGGAGGAAACCATGTCAGGTCATAGTAAATGGGCAACAACAAAACGTCATAAAGCAGCCGTCGACGCAAAGAAGGGCAAAATGTTTAGTATTCTCAGCAAAGAAATTACAATTGCTGTACGTGATGGAGGGAAAGATCCGGAATTTAATCCGCGACTGCGGACGGTTATCCAAAAGGCAAAGGCAGCGAATATGCCGGCGGATAATGTAAAAAAAGCGATCCAAAAGGGAACGGGTGAAATTCCAGGAATCGTCATCGAAGAGCTCATCTACGAAGGCTATGGTCCAGCCGGTATCGGCATAATTGTCGAGGTGACTACGGACAATAAAAATCGTACGGTTTCCGAAGTTCGCAGTACATTTAGTAAATGCGACGGCAATTTAGCAGGAGCAGGTGCCCTAGCCTTCAGTTTTCAACGCAAAGGACAGTTTATTATCGATCGCACGAAAATTGCGGAGGACCAATTAATGGAAATGGTATTGGATGCGGGAGCAGAAGATGTTAAAATGGATGATAATTGTTACGAAGTTTTAACGGCCGTTGCGGACTACGATACTGTTGCCCAGGCCTTGGAAAAAGCGAATGTTGAAGTCGAATCTTCTGAATTGGCCTATATCCCGAGCAATACCATCGCCATTGACGACGAAGAAACAGCAAAAAAAGTATTGCGTATGGTGGAACGATTGGAGGATCTGGAAGATGTGAAGAATGTTTTCGCAAACTACGAAATTTCAGATGAGTTGCTAGAAAAAATCGATCAGGAATAGCAAGATAATTTTCATAAAAAGATGAAATTTTCATAAAAAGATGAAAAATAGTCCCTATGAATAGAAATGGAAGAAATTTTTTGTTTACGGGCTCAATCTGTGAAAATTGTTGAAATTCTCATAATTTTGATTAGAAGCTTTTTCCATTAGAAAAATTATGATTCCAGGATATTTTTGGTTAATACCTCTTTCAGCTATGTTTGTGCTTCATATGGCGGCACGGTTTTTTGGGATGATGAAAAATGAACCGGCGGGCACAGAACGCATGGTAGAAATTGCAACCTATGTACGCAATGGAGCATTGGCTTATTTGAAGCAGCAATATAAAATTGTAGCCATTGTATTCGTATTTGTAGCGATTCTTTTAGCGATAATGGCTTACAAATTTCATCTCCAAAATAGTTGGGTACCGTTTGCATTTATAACGGCTGGATTCTGTTCAGGGCTAGCAGGATTTATTGGGATGCAAACAGCAACCCAAGCCTCTTCCCGGACAGCCTTTGCCGCATCACAGTCATTGAACCAAGGTTTGCGAATTGCTTTCCGCAGCGGAGCGGTAATGGGATTATCGGTAGTCGGTTTGGCACTACTGGATTATTCCTTTTGGTTCGTAATTTTAAATCTTTTCGAAGATGCCTTATCCCCCAATGATCGAATGATTGTCATTACGGAAACAATGTTGACCTTTGCCATGGGAACTTCGCTCCAAGCATTATTTGCGCGTGTTGGCGGAGGAATTTTCACAAAGGCAGCCGATGTGGGAGCCGATTTGGTAGGGAAAGTTGAAGAAAACATACCGGAAGATGACCCAAGGAACCCGGCAACCATAGCGGATAATGTGGGTGACAATGTGGGCGATGTAGCAGGAATGGGAGCGGATCTCTATGAATCCTACTATGGGGCAATTTTAGCAGCAGCAGCATTGGGAGCTTCGGCATTTGCAACGAGCAATTCTGATTTACAGATGAAAGCTATTTTAGCGCCACTTCTAATTGGAGCAGCGGGCGCAATACTTTCTGTTCTAGGAATTTTCTTTGTAAAGACAAAGGAGAATGCGAGCAATTTGGAACTACTCCGCTCACTGGGATACGGCATAAAATTTAGTGGCCTTTGCATTCTTTTGGCCTCATTAGCGATTTTTTATCTCCTCGATATTCCGGATATGCTATGGCGATTATGGGGCGCTGTTGCAATCGGTTTAATTTCTGGAGAAATCATCGGAAAATCATCGGAATATTACACCTCTCAGGCTTACTCATCGACCCGCTACGTTGCCGAACAGGCCAAAACGGGTCCCGCCACGGTCATTATAGGTGGCATGGGAGTAGGCATGCTATCAACGGCAATTCCCGTGCTAGCGATCGTTACGGGCACACTTCTTGCATTTTCTTTGGTACAAAATTTTGGTGGAGAAAAGAATATTATTATGGGTCTATACGGTGTTTCGATAGCGGCGGTGGGTATGCTATCGACGCTAGGTATTACGATGGCAACGGATGCCTATGGTCCCATTGCAGATAATGCGGGGGGCAATGCCGAGATGTGCGGCCTTGGCGAGGAAGTGCGCAAGCGAACGGATGCTCTGGATGCACTAGGTAATACGACAGCAGCAACAGGAAAAGGCTTCGCAATCGGTTCCGCAGCTTTGACGACCCTGGCGCTACTTGCTTCATATATGAGCGCAATTAAAGGAAGTATGCTCAATACGGGTAAGCGATCCATCATGCTGAACGGAAATAATATTCCCGTCGAATCGCTGACTCTGGCTGATATTATTAATTATTTTCAAATTCATTTATTAAATCCGAAGGTCCTAATGGGATTATTTATTGGAGCGATGCTATCCTTTGTATTTTGTGGGCTATCGATCAATGCGGTAGGGCGTGCAGCAGCAAGTATGGTAAAGGAAGTACGGCGGCAATTTCGAGAAATCACAGGGATTATGGAAAATAAAGCGGTTCCTGATTATGCCCAATGCGTAAAGATTTCGACATTTTCGGCACAGCGGGAGATGTTAATTCCTTCACTGGTGGCGATTCTCTCGCCAATTTTGGTAGGAGTAATACTTGGAGTATCGGGAGTCATTGGATTATTAGGAGGAGCCCTATCCACTGGTTTTGTTTTAGCAATTTTTATGGCAAATTCTGGCGGAGCATGGGACAATGCTAAAAAGTACATTGAAGAAGGAGCAATGGGAGGTAAGGGGTCGAACGCGCACAAAGCAGCAGTGATCGGTGATACCGTTGGCGACCCATTCAAAGATACGGCTGGTCCGAGTTTGAATATTTTGATCAAACTAATGGCAATGGTTTCAGTTGTCGTCGTGGGCATTACTGTCTCTTACAGTTAAATATTTTCGCACAATAAATGGAAAATTCATTATTTTTGAATTTTAAACATGTCGCTTGCTCCCACCCTCTGTCTCTCAGCATCAACGATAATTCTAGAGTTGTCAAGCGTTTTTTTAAAATATTATGACGCATCATTTATCTATCGGCGATTAAAGTTTTAAGAATATCCAAGCCTATGAAAGCAACAATAAACAACATTCCTCTGTTTTTGGAGTAGCTTTACTCAAATCAGCGTGAAACATTTCTTCAACCATATCCATATTGTCATCATAAATTGTTTACATATATCCATGGAAATATTCTTGATTTTTATTTTTAGCAATCATACTATCGGGCAAATTGCCTATTAATCTAACAAAGTTCATTTGTTGTTCAATGTAATCAATTTCATTACTTCCCTGCCAATTCACTCCGCCACATGGGTATCGATGCAGAAGCAGAGTAGCACAGTACAAACAGTAATATTGATAATAGTAATATTGATCTTAGCGACTGATCTATAAAAGATGTACATTTACATTGGCATCCGCATAAATGTGCTAAACATTTTTTTAAAAAAAATATTACCGCATGTTGCTTATAATTTTATTACAACTATCGGCAGCAAGGTTATTGATTTGCTGGAGCATATTCATGGCAAATTGGATGGCGGAATCCTGACTGCGAATGGAAGAATCCACGGAGGACATCACGCTATCCATTAACTTATTCATTGTTTCCATGGCCTGCCTTTCCGCATCAATCTTGGAAATATCCAGGTCAAGGTGAGCGGCGATAATCATCCCCGTTGCCTCCACCATAGCCTTAGCTAGATCACCGCATAGTCTCCCTGTGTTTTGCGCTGCCATTTTTTGCGCATCGGTAAGTTTGGCTTTTGGTCTTTTAATTTCTGTAAAACCTTCACCTTGTTCTACACCCATTTGATCTAAATCATTGTTTTTTCGTTTTGGCGTTGCTAATTTTTCACCAATTTTTTGCGCAGCAATGGAAGTCACAATCGAAGCAACCTTCGTAACAGCTTCCACTATAGCTTTTTTAAATGCAAGTTCACCGCGTTTTTCAATCATATCGGCCATTTTCATTCCATTTTGAAATTGAATAACCGCCAGCTCCGCCCTCATTTCCCGCTCAACTTCTTTATTTGACAACGCATTCTTAAGCATCATCATCGTTAATTCCGCCATCATATCATTGAGCGACATTGTCTGCATCGGATCTAACGAAACTGCAGAAGCGGGTATGCTTTCGAAGGACTTGATTTGTTTCGTAATTGCTTGATCTTCTACGGATAATGTGCCGTCAATGGAGATTGCCGGCCCACCTAACTGAACATCGCCACTAATATCAGTGACCGATACCGAAGAAACTTCAATCGCTAAAGCCGATTTCCCCAGCTGCCCCACCCCAGAAGGTGTGCCCTGCTGCGGTGTTGCTACTTTCGGTAACTTCCCGTCCACAGAAAAATCAACATATGACGTTCCTACATTTCCAAAACGATCTACGGATGACATAAATTTATAGTAAAAAAATGTAAAAATATTTCAAGCATTAAATTTTGATTCATCGTATACAAAAAAAAGCTTGATTCCTATAAACTAAATCTTAGCCTGCCTCTTTGATTAGCAGGCATAGTATAGCGGTAACACGTGAGCTTCCCAAGCTCGAATCGAGGGTTCGATTCCCTCTGCCTGCACCTTTTTAGTTTTACTGAGAGGGTTCTGTCTTCTGGATTTTCGCAAGGAATTGAGAACTCCTCAGCCGTATGATCAATAACCCCCGCCCGCGGCTTCGCCGCGGGCGGGATGCAGCTGAAACCCAGGTTTAAGGAATAAATCCTAAGATTCCTAAGGATGCGCAGCCCTTAACCAGAAGGCAAAATCTTCCAGGTCACAGCGGACACTCCGTGTCAATAAACTCAAAAGATAGAGAAAATTTTTGAGCAACTTCCTTTCCGAGGGCTTCGACACCAAAGGTTTCCGTTGCATAGTGACCACAAATATACGTATTGATATTATTTTCCCGGACAATATTATAGTGATATTGCTGGCACTCCCCCACGATAATCGCATTCACCCCATAATTCTTTGCTTGAACGATTAAACTACCGCTACCACCAGAAATAATACCGATTTTTTCAATATTTTCCGAACCAAATTCCATTGCAATGACGCGGGGAAATGTGGCCGCTAACAATGTCTGCAATTGAGAACGCTGGATTAATTTATCACCCATAACACCGATTTTTACACCATGGTATTCAAAAGCTTGGATCACATTTGTTAATCCAAATAGTCTCGCCATGCATGCATTATTACCAATGTCCATGTGCGCATCTAAAGGTAAATGGCAAGAATAAACCGCAATATCATAGTCCATAAGCAACTTATATTTTTTATAAGTATTTTCCGTTATGGGTATTGTTTTTCCCCAAAAAAGACCGTGATGGACAATTAAAAAATTGGCATCAATGGCGATTGCTTTTTCGATAGTTTCTAGGGAAGCATCCACCGCTGCTGCAATCTTTGAAATTTTTCCACTATTTTGAAATTGCAATCCGTTGCACGCACCTTCAGCGTCTTCGATGGCACCAATATCTAGGCGCGTATCGCAATATTTCACAATATCAGCAAGCGATAACATAATGAAATTAATAGATAAAATGACACAAAATATACAACAAAAATCCAAATAATTCTTGAATAAAGATTTTATGATCAAATAATGATTTTAACGTGATAGAGGTTCAAAATTTGAGTTATTCAATCGGAGGACGTATTTTGCTCGATGAGCTTTCCTTCTACCTTCCTGCTAATACAACCATTGGCATCGTTGGCGCAAATGGTTGCGGAAAAAGCACGCTTTTTCGCTTGATTTTAGGCGACTTAGCGTCAGATCAGGGAATGATTACGAAACCAAATGGAGCAAAAGTTGTAACCGTTCGCCAGGAAATTAGTGATCATTCCATAAAGCTACTCGACTTTGTCCTGCAAGCCGATAGCGATCTGATGGATCTACGCCGCGCTTCCGAAGAAGAACATGACGGAATGAAATTGGCAGAGATTTTCGAAAAAATAGAAGCAGTTGACGGATTTAATGCCGAAATTCGTGCCGCAACCATACTTTCGGGACTTGGGTTTTCCAATCAAGACTTCCAAAAACCATTGAAAGATTTTTCGGGAGGTTGGCAGATTCGCGCTGCCCTTGGCGCAACCCTGTTTGCCCCATCTGACATTTTATTGCTGGATGAACCGAGTAATCACCTCGATTTCGAAACATCGCTCTGGCTGAAAAATTACTTACAAAAAATTCACACACAAAAGATGATTCTCATGATCAGCCATGAACGTGATTTTTTGAATACGCTGTGCGATAAAATTCTTCATCTTCCATCGGGAATTTTATATTCCGGAAACTACGATATTTTTATTGAAACGCGGGCCAATCAGCAGCAAGCACTTGCTAAACGGATTGAAAAACAAGAAGCGACGCGAAAACATTTACAATCATTTGTCGATCGCTTCCGCTACAAGGCTTCGAAGGCTAAACAGGCACAAAGCCGAATAAAAATGCTTGAAAAAATGGAAAAACTGCCGAGATTAGACCATGATCATACGGTTAGTTTTTCCTTTCCCAATCCAAAGCCAATTGATCGTTTACTAATTAATGTTAAAAAAGGTATAGCAGGCTATGGCAATCGCATCGTTTTGGAAGATCTCAACCTCAAGATCGATGCGGGCGACCGTATAGCTCTATTGGGTGCGAACGGCAACGGAAAGTCAACTTTAGTAAAAGTGCTTTCGAATCGGTTAGCACTTTTGGAAGGAAGTATTGAATTTGCTAAAAAATTACAAATTGCTTATTTTTCACAGCAGCTAACGGATGAATTAGCGATCGAGAAAACACCATTTGAAATCCTATCGGCAATTTTACTCGACTGCAGCGAAACGCAGATCCGGGCACAATTAGCGCGATTTGGACTCATGAAACAAAAGTCTGATACGCATGTGCGCAACCTTTCTGGAGGCGAAAAAACAAGACTTTTACTAGCTATTATTACTCGCCAAGCACCGCACATTTTAATCCTCGATGAACCGACCAATCACCTTGATATCGATGCAAAAGATGCACTCATCGATGCACTCAACGAATATGTGGGAGCTGTCGTTCTAGTTTCGCACGATTTTTACTTTATCGAATCGGTTTGCGATCAGCTTCTATTGGTTAAGAATCAACATTGTTCGCCCTTCGACGGAGACTTAGAGGATTACGTTGAGGTTGTTCTTGCAGAAAAGCGGGAATTGAAAAAATCAGAAAATGCGTCAAAAAATACAAAAAAAAATCGACTATCATCGAAAGATGAAAAAAAGAAAAAACAAATGCTAAAACGACTCGAAGAATTAGTGCAATCTATCGAAGTACTCAGTCAAAAAAAGCAGCAACTTGAAACTCAAATCAATTTATCCTACGATGAAAATCTTTTTCAAGAATTTACATTCATTGCGCAGGAATTGACTCATAGGGAGCAAGAATGGCTACAATTATCGGAATCGATGGAAGCAATGTAAGTAAATAGTAATTATCTTTATGGAATATTGCTAAAAGAAACTTGACAGTACCATCTAACCTCCCAAGAATCAGGAATAGATTCGTTGTTGCATATGTCAATTTAGAATACCTCTCCTGAAAATTGAAACTCACTATTCCGGAAAATGCAAAATGTAAATACCGCTCAAACAACTTGACAACATAGCTGAATCTTCTAAGACTAATAGATAGAGGGTGGGAGCAAACGGCATGTTTGTAATTTGTGATCTTTATATTTCGCTGATCCCGGATTGACTTGATACGCCAAGTTTTTTAATGCTTATGTAATTCCGTTGCGTATCATCCTGTTCTTTCCAAACAATCCAAAGTTTGCCGAATCTAAAAAATTATTTCCTCGAAATAAGGATAAACAACAAGCGATAGGAACTACTATGTTGCGCTGATCTCAAATTGGTTGAATGCAACAAATTTCCCAATATTTACGTGGCCCTCTCATATCCTACCTCACCTGCCATACACGATTTGAGATCTGCTGAATCCGGAAAATTATTTCTAATATTTGACAGCACAGCCAAACGAAATACAATAAACCTCTTCTGAGAGTTTTTATAACTTTACCAAGCAATCATTTCCATTACGAAAATGCTATCGCAAATTTATCCATTATACCAAAAGAAAAATACAAAAAATTTATTTTATTATATATATTTCATCAATTCTCTTGACAAAATAAAATTCAAATTAATCTGTAATGTGCGTTCTTGGGGGTGTCTTGGTTTCGACTGGGAGCCGGAAAGTGTGGTGGCATGTCGGAGATAATGGTTGGCTCCGTAAAAATCCATTAAAAAAATTAAACGGCAAAAAGAATAAAGCTGTTGCAACTCTGTACGTTGACAATGTCGAAAGAAATATTGACTTCAATTGCGACGTTAAGAGTAAAGCTGCGTAGATTGACGTGGCGCATCAACCGTGGAATGCTCGCTACTGCGGGTTTGGTGTCGATTAGCGAGTGAAGCACAAAGTTGACCGATGGGCTTTGCGTGGATCCGAATTTGTCGGTAAGGTCATTGTAATTGTGTTTATTCAAGTGCTATGGCCGAGATAAAACAATAAACTAAACGTGTAGAGGCCATACGTGAACGTTCACAGGACGCGGGTTCGACTCCCGCCACCTCCACCCCATGGCTCACATGCCGCTTCTCAAAATAATACGTTTGATCTCATCACTTCCCATAATCTTGTAAAATAAACCTTTACCCGAAAACAGTGACATCGAAACAATTTGCTATATACCCTATAAAAACGTACAAATATTGTTAACTCTACCTAACAGCACTGAAAAACTCCCCCTCAATTGTACTTCGCAGACAGAACTGATAATCTCTTATACGATCGACCTAATTTCGATCCCATTCGTTCTCGTTTCCACCTTCCCCACATCCCACAGCATTATGCAATCAAGTAAATAATTATCGATACCCCGCCCGCGGCGAAGCCGCGGGCGGACAACACTCGGCTAAGGATTCCAGAAAACAGACCTCTCTGGAGGAGCTACAAATATTATTGTCTTTAGCAAATCAGGACCATATATAGAACAACATTGAACGCTCATTTTTCATTAAAAATTATCGCGAATTCCACGGGTTATTGCGCAATCGAAAAACCGATTGGCACTGAAACAAGTTTTTTACTCTCAACAAAATTTCTTTCATTCTCGCCAGTTTACTCCCTTGATAGAGAACTAAGTGGCATTGTTCTGTGCGCAAAAAATAAACAATCTTACAACAGTTTAAGAAATATTTACGGTTCAGCAAAGATGGTATTTAATTTCATAATTCTCGCCCAAAATAATGACAATTTGCCAGATGAAATCACATGTGATCTACCGATTGCAAAGCATCGCGAGTATGGCCACATGATTATTTCCCATACGACAGGAAAAAAATCTCGAACTATTTTTAAAAAAATTAAAATATTGAAACAATTTACACTATGGTCCGTGGAAATGGATTTTTTACGCAAACATCAGGCCCGTCTCCATGCGCATGAAGTAGGCATAAAAATCCTAGGCGAAGATGTTTATAATAAAATCCCCATTCCGATTTTATCAAATTTCAAACAAACAGTAAAATTAAATCGAAAGGGAATTTTAATGCCATTATATCCGGCAGTTTGTATTTATTTGTCCGAGATTAATTTTCCATACGATGGAAATAATGTAAAAATAACATCACCATTGCCTAGTAAGTTTACAGCAATGCTAAAAATTATTCAAAAATGGAACTAAGAATTGGTCATGGCTACGACATTCATCGCCTTGTTGAGGGACGAATATTAATTTTAGGAGGCATTAAAATTCCATTCGAGCGTGGGTTACTCGGTCATTCTGACGCGGATTGCCTTTGCCATGCGATCGCTGATGCGTTCCTTGGAGCCCTAGCTCTTCCCAATATTGGACAATTATACCCCGATACGGATGAAAAAATAATGGGTATCGCGTCAACCAAAATATTACAAAATATTTATGAAAATAAAATTTTGCACTGTGGCTATAAAGTGGCAAACATCGATTGCACAATCGTTGCCCAAGAACCAAAATTATCGCCATACATCCATTTAATGCGCAATAATCTAGCTAAATTGTTGCGATTTCAAGCAACTCAAATCGGTATCAAGGCGACAACAAACGAGAACCTTGACGCCATTGGCGAAAAAAAAGCCATCGCCTGTCACAGCGTATGCTTATTGAAAAAATATTAAAATTATGTCGAGATATTGTTGTAATATTTTCACAAAAAATCTAAAGCATCGACATCAAAGGATAAATAAATACCAGAAGGAATAGTGGTTTGATTGCGAAATAATTGTAATTTTTCAGAAATCTTACTCACACTCTGCACAAAAATTAAAATGGTATAGCGATAGCGATTTTGCAATTTCTCCAAAGGAGAAACCATAGGACCTCGAATTTTTACCGGTTCGTTAATAAAAAATTCTACCAAATGTTTGGCGAAATCTTTAGAAAAAAGTTTTACTAATTCCAAATTTTCTCCCGATAAATTTATATTAATAATGTGCCAATAGGGCGGATAATGAAACATTTTCCGCATTTTTAATTCACTCGTAAAAAATTCTACGTAATCCGCACTTTTCGAAAGAAATATAATTTCATTGCCCGGAATGTGTGTCTGAATAATAACTTCACCGGGTACTTCTCCGCGTCCCGATCGCCCTGCTACCTGAACTAACAGTTGAAATGTCCGCTCATTTGCTCGAAAATCTTGCTGATTTAATGATCCATCTGCATTTAATAATCCCACAAGTGTCACATTCGGAAAATCTAATCCCTTTGCAATCATCTGCGTTCCGAGTAAAATACTTGTTTTTCTTTCGCGAAAATCCGATAAAATGCGAATGAATTCGTATTTTTTACCCATGATATCCGAGTCTATACGTGCGGCACGCACCTGCGGAAATAACTCGCCTACCACCTGCTCAACGCGCTGCGTACCGACACCATTGTAAAAAATTTCCAGCGCCCCACATTTTGGACATTTGAAATGTGATACCTCCCGGTGAGCACAAAAATGACAAATAAGTAAATTTTTTGCCCTATGATACGTCAATGGAATACTGCAATGGGGGCAAATTGCAATGAAATCACAGCACTTACACAAAACGGTTGTCGCATACCCCCGACGATTGAGAAAAAGTATAATTTGCTCTTTTTTTTCCAGACGCTCTTCCATTTTTTTTATAAGTAATCGAGAAAAAATATTCGAATTTTTCTCGTAACGCATATCAACGACGTGCACCAACGGTAATCGATGGGAATCGATGCGCTTGGATAATACTTCAAGTTTATAATTCTTGAATTTTGTATTAAAATAAGATTCAATTGAAGGAGTAGCAGACCCCAGCAGACAAACAGTATCCTGTAATTTTGCACGGTAAATCGCCACATCACGGCCATGGTAACGAGGATGTTCGTTTTGCTTATACGCCGATTCATGTTCCTCATCGACAACGATTAATCGCAAATTATTTATGGGCAAAAAAATTGCCGAACGTGCTCCAACAACAACCGTCGAATCTTCATTTAAAGCACTTTGCCAGGTATCGCGTCGCTCACCATCTGATAACCCACTATGCCAAACCAAAACCAATAGCCCATCAAAACGAGAACGTAGTTTTTCTACAACTTGCGCCGTTAAAGCGAGTTCTGGTAACAAATATAAAACCGAACCGCCCTCCTCCAAAACGTGACAAATTAAATCAATGTAAATTTCCGTTTTCCCGGATCCAGTTACGCCGTGCAACAAATGAACCCGGAAAGTTTTGCTCTGCAAACTTTGCCGCACCGATGCTACAATTTGCGCTTGTTCCCACGTTAACGTTATACTTTTATTGTACTTTTTTAACAAATTTGATGCTCCATAGACAATGCGTTCCAACCGTTGAAAAGTTTCATAGACAACATTCTTTCGCAACAAAGCTTCCAAAATATTTCGCGAAAATTTATCTAAAAACTTACTTTTGGCGATGAATGGATTTTGCTGCAAAAATTGCCATGCTTCATACTGTCTTGGTAATTTTTTTTCATCAATCACTATCCCACTATCTGGGGTTAACCGTAAATAAGAAATCAGTTTAAAAGGAATATTTTTACGAATTACCGATGGAATCGCTGCATCAATTACTGAAAATAAATCGCAAATATAATACTTCGCAATCCAAAAATAAAGTTTAATAAGTGTCGCATCGGTGATCGGAATGTCGTAAACCGTACTCAAAATAGGCTTCAAAGTATAGGAAAGTGCCGCTGGATTTTTCTCATTAAGCGCAACCACCAAACCCATTTTTTTAGATTTTCCAACGATAATATTCACAAGTGAGCCAACTTGAACCGTACCACGTAAACCATCGGGAATGGCATAAGCGAATGAACAATCGATGGGGGCAAAAATTAAAACTTCGGCGGTAAGCATTGTATTTGCATCCAAAAGTACACTTTTTACCCACATTGCAACTATTGTCACTACTATTTTGATTCCCAGAGGGCTCCGCCCTCTGGACTCCCGCAAGGAGTCCGGACTCCTTGACCTCGGTACGCGGCCAAACCATGCGAAGTTTTCGCTTGGTTTGGCCGCATAGGTCTTTAATTAAAATATTAAAGCCCCGCCCGCGGCGAAGCCGCGGGCGGGGGTCTCAGGACCCCCGGTCGTGCGGGGGCCCCCGCCCCCACCCCCGGGCCGGGGCCAACCCCCGCGAACACCTCGCATGGTTTGGCCGCGGACCGCGGTCACGGAGTCCGGACTCCTTGCGGGAGTCCAGAGGGCGGAGCCCTCTGGGAATCAAACTCGTAGTGACAATAGTTGCAATGTGGGTAAAAAGTGTACTTTTGGATGCAAATACAATGCTTACCGCCGAAGTTTTAATTTTT
>JAIRRZ010000024.1 GCA_031255715.1 Puniceicoccales bacterium | reverse complement strand
TGAGCCCCCCGCCCGCGGCTTCGCCGCGGGCGGGGTCTTTATTTAAATAAAAACAATTTTAATTAAAAAAATGACCATGCGGCCAAACCATGCGAAAATTTCGCATGGTTTGGCCGTGTACCGAGGTCAAGGAGTCCGGACTCCTTGCGGGGTATGGGGCAGCGCCCCATATTCAGCTCCTCCCCTAAGGGCTGCGCGCCCTTCGGAATCCCCGCCAGGGGATCCATCCCCTGGACCGGGTGTGCGTCCGGCACCTCGGGCGCTGCCCGTGGTGCCGGACGACCGGGGGTCCTGAGCCCCCCGCCCGCGGCTTCGCCGCGGGCGGGGTCTTTATTTAATTAAAAACAATTTTAATTAAAAAAATGACCATGCGGCCAAACCGTGCGAAGTTTTCGCAGGGTTTGGCCGCGTATCGAGGTCAAGGAGTCCGGACTCCTTGCGGGAGTCCAGAGGGCGGAGCCCTCTGGTTAACTTCTACAAAAAATTAATTCTTCTTATTGACACTGTTAATAGAAAATTAAAACTAATCGCAGTCTTATAAAAAGGGGGGTAGAAAATATTTATGGAATTAAAAGATACACTGAATTTGCCGATGACGAATTTTTCAATGCGTGCGAATCTGGTAGATCGCGAACCCTTTAGGGTAGCCTACTGGAAAAAAGTTAGTTTATATCAAGAAATTCAAAAAAAAAATGCGGGCGGCCCTCTATTTATTTTGCACGACGGTCCTCCGTTTACCAATGGTGATGTGCACATCGGAACGGCACTCAATAAAATTTTGAAGGACATTATTTTGCGTTACAAATCGATGTGTGGTTATCGAACGCCCTACATTCCTGGCTGGGATTGTCATGGTTTACCCATTGAGCACAAAATTTCCAAGGCTCTCAAGGAAGAAAAAAAAGAACTATCGACCAGTGAATTGCGGGAGAGATGTGCTCATTTTTCGCGTAGCTTCATGGAAAAACAGCGCCAGCAATTTCAACGCCTAGGTGTTTTAGCGGATTGGAAACGGGAATATCGTACCTTAGACCCTACCTATGAAGCTTCAATTTTGGAAGTTTTCGCAAAATTTGTGGAACGGAATCAAATTTACCGCGGAAAAAAGCCGGTCTATTGGTCCATTCCCTGTAAAACTGCCCTTGCGGAAGCGGAAATAGAGTATAGGGAACACACAAGTCCATCGATTTACGTAAAATTTCCTGTCAGCGAAGAAAGCTTAGTTTTTTTTAACACACCCGAAGCTTCGGATCACTCGGAAAATTCACACTCAGATTCTAAATCTGTGGTTCAAGGTGATATACCACTTGATTCTAAGCCATTTTTGAAGGTTGAAGAATTATTTGAAGATGCAGAAAACGAGATTCTCGAGCCCATTTCCTTTGTAATTTGGACGACTACACCCTGGACGTTGCCGGCTAATCTAGCAATTGCCGTTCATCCCAAAGTGGATTATGTTTTAGTAAAAATTGGGAGAGAGTATTTTATTATTGCGGCGGAACTTGTCCCTGATTTCACGACTAAATGTGGTTTTGAGTACTTTAAAATTATAAAACATTTTCTGGGAATCAATTTCGAACATTTGGTAGCAAGGCATCCTTTTATTGACCGCGACAGTCCCATTGTTTTGGCAGACTACGTGACGACGGGTACGGGTACGGGTTGTGTACACATAGCACCGGGCCATGGTTTGGAGGACTATGTTACGGGGTTAAAGTATGGATTACCGGCCTATTGTCCAATCGATGACGAGGGATGCTACATCGATGATGGTCAGGTACCGAAGGCGTTTGTCGGCCTAAGTGTACTCGATACGAATGGTCATTGCAAAGCAAATGAGGCTGTACGTAAACAATTGGAAATGGAAGATGCATTACTTGGAGTAATGCCGTGTATTCATCAGTATCCCCATTGCTGGCGTTCGAAGACTCCGGTTATTTTTCGAGCCATGGACCAGTGGTTTATCGCCTTGGATGTGCATAATATGCGTGGGCAAGCACAGCAAACCATTTCATCGGTGAAATGGATTCCGGAGTACGGAGAAAATCGTATTCGCGGTTCCGTGTCAGCGCGCCCCGATTGGTGTATCAGTCGCCAGCGTGCATGGGGAGTGCCCTTACCCGTATTTTTTGATGAGGATGGTGAGGCACTATTAAATGCATCGGTAATCCGCAAAATTGCTGAGAAAATCGAGCAATTTGGTTCCAATTTTTGGTTTGACCACAGTGTCGAAGAGATTTTAGAAGGAATTGATTTACCGGAAAATTTTCGGGAAAAGCAACTGCGAAAAGGTACCGATACGCTCGATGTTTGGATTGATTCCGGGGTGAGCCATTACGCAGTATTGAAAAAGTGGGAAAATTTATCATTTCCAGCGGATTTGTATTTGGAAGGAAGCGATCAACACCGCGGTTGGTTCCAGTCTTCGCTATTGACGAGTGTGGTAGTTCATGATGGAATGGCTCCCTATAAGACGGTTTTGACTCACGGTTTCGTAGTAGGTGAAGATGGGAAAAAAATTTCCAAAAGTGACGGTAAGCCGCAGACAGCGGATGACTATATAAATAAATTTGGTGCGGATGTGATTCGTCTATGGATTGCGTCGGAAGATTTCAAGTCGGATATCCCCATTTCGGATGATATTTTGAATCATGTGGCGGGAACATACCGGACCATTCGCAATACATTACGCTTTCAACTTGGTAATCTGTATGATTTCGACAAATCGAAGGACGCAATCAAGCAAAGCGAAATGACACCCATCGACCGCTGGATTTTGCAAAAGTTAAAACAACTTATTCTGCAGTGTACGGAGGCCTATGAAGTTTACGATTTCCATAGAGTGTATCAATTGCTGAACCGGTTTTGTTCCGTGGAATTATCGGCGACCTACCACGACATCTTGAAGGATCGGCTATATACCTATGCGCCTCATTGGAAGAAACGCCGGTCTTCGCAGACCGCAATGGCAATCATTTTCAAGGCTCTCGTACGTTTGCTAGCGCCGATTTTGACCTTTACAGCCGATGAAGCAATGGCCTATTTTGAGAATGAGCAGGAATATGTCGATGGTGTGACAGTGCATCTTATGGATTGGCCAAAGGCATCGGAAATCGAAGATTTTACGGATGATTGGGAAATCGATAGAATTGTGCAATTTCGTGAAAAAATTCATGAAAAATTGGAAATCATGCGAAAAACCAAAAAGATTGGTCAATCGCTGGACGCGAAGGTCATGATTAAAGGTGGCGATACCATGTTCGAAATTTTGAGAAAATACGAAAAAGATCTACCGGAATTCTTTATTGTTTCACAGGTCACTTTGGAACACGTGCGTGGCGAAACGACCGTCGAAGCGGCTCCGTGTCTCTGGGAACGTTGCCAGCGAAGTTGGCGACGCGTACCGAAACGGGTTGACTATGGTGAATTTAAAGATATTTCAGAACGCTGTAAATTGGCATTGGAAGAAAAGTTTTCCCAGGAGTAAGTTATGAATAAGGTTGAAGAGGCAAGCAGTAATACGAATATTTTACTAAATGTTCTAAGGAATCGCAAAAAAAAGGGAAACCGTACACTGGAAACGGATATTCCCTATTTTTCAATGAATGATGTGCGACAGGTTTTGTTGGTACGGGAAAATGAGCAGAGGGAACAGGAAAATCGTATCAAAATTCACAATAAGCAAAAACTTATCGAGAAAGTTTTGCATGAAAAGAAGAATGCGGTTGTTTCCGTAGCTGGAATTGCCGATATTTTGGGATTTGATCCTACGCGCCAAATATCCATAGAAAGGGAAAAAGTACCGAACCAATATGAACAATATTATGTTAAACTTTTACAGCTAAAGGAAGCGCTCGATAAAAATATGGGCGTTATATCACCGGAAATTGAATTTGCATGGGGTCTTCTAAAAAAAGAAACAGATCCCATCGGGGAGGTACGCGATGCGGTGGATCGAATTCGAAAAGGAACCTATGGTATCTGCGAGATTACGGGCGAAAAAATCGCCGAAGAACGGCTCAAAGCGGTACCTTTTACACGCTATTCCTTGCAGGGACAACAAATATTGGAGCAGCAAATGGCCCTGAAAAAAGTTAGACAAATTCATGCTCTATTCGGAGATGAAACGGAAGATATCTTCGGCGAAGACTATGAAGAGGAGGAATAAATTTCTCCTTTGGGGATTTTTTAGCGATGTAGTTCTATTGGACCAAGCATCAAAATATTTTGCCGAAGTCTATCTAAAACATCGGGATTTTCCATTAAATTCCTGGTTCAGTCTCACACTATCCCATAATACGGGCTGTGCTTGGAGTCTTTTTCAAGGTCGGACAATGATTCTAGGGTTTTTGGGGATAGCCGTGTTATTGCTCATCTATTATCTGCGGAATATTTTGGGCATTTATGAGCGTCCTATTGCTTTTGGTTTACTATTGGGCGGTATTTTAGGGAATGCTATCGATCGATTGTGCCGAGGATTGGTTGTTGATTTCTTCAACGTCAATTTATCAATTTACAATTGGCCGATATTCAATGTCGCCGATGCAGCCCTGTGTATGGCCGTATTTATCCTAGTATTTTTCCGTCCCATGGGGAGAAAATCGAAAAATCTGAACGATAAAGAACTTGACGAATAAGAAAAGTTAAGATATTCTTAAAATATGAAGGGCTTAGAAAGGGCTAGTGTTTCTTACACTGCCATGGTAAAAATTTTTACATTTCTGGCAACTCTATGGCTTGCCGGTTGTAGTAGCTTTGAAAATGCCATTCTAAAAAATGAACAGCAAATTTGCCATGTGAGCGAAACAATAGGAAACACTACCTCAGATTGGGTATTTCTACCGGAACATGAAGTTTCCTTTGAACATGAATTGGATCTTTACGAATTGCTTGATCTGGCATTTATACATAGTCCGGAAACAAAGACAGCCTGGGCCCAGGCTGCACTTGCCTCTGCCCAGAAAACAAAGGTGGATAGTGCCTTTTATCCCCATGCGGCAATCAGCCTAAATACCGCGCGCGTGGAGCAATTGGGTGCTCCAGAACCCAATGGAAAACATTTGACGACTCCCCTCTCCAACGTCATCTATCCCCAGGTGGAAATCAATTATTCCCTATTCAAATTCGGCGCGCATAGGCAATCCTCTCAGGCGGCACTCGCTGCATTAAAGGCGGCCAATTTCCAATTTAATCAAAGTTTACAGGATGTGGCCTATCGGGTTGAATTGGCATATTTTTCTTTGGACTCAGCCATTGCAATTGTCAAGGCTAATGGGCAAAACCTGGAAGATGCGAAGGTGGCCCTGGATGCCGCCCAAAATCGATACCAATCGGGATTGGCGAATCGGCAGGATTTATTAAAAGCCCAGGCCGCACACAGTGCCGCTGCCTTCGATTTGGAAAATTCGCGTTCGGCGGTGGAGTCCGCACGGGCACATTTGGCCATTGCCATCGGCATTCGCGTGAACGAAAAGTTGCGTATTGTAATGAGTGATGCTAAGGTAGTCCCCGATGTGGATGAATTGGAGCATTTGATTAAAAAATCACTGGAAATGCGACAGGATATGCTCGCAAAGCGGGAATTGCTAGTGGCGAAGCAACATGGCCTAGAGGCAAAAAAATATGATCAATATCCGGAATTAGTTACCGGATTAAAGGCATCGCGAAAAAAAATTCAAGATACGCCGGGGATGTACAATAATTTCGAAGCCTATGTGGGACTCCGTTGGGATATTTTTGACGGCCATTTAAAGATGGCGGAACGCTTGATGGCCCACGAAGAATTGGAAATTTCTCGCCAACAGCTGAAAGCGAAAGCCCTAACCGTTGCAGGAGAGGTTTGGGAGTGCTTTTACGCATTAAAATCGGCGGTTCAAAAACTAAATTCGGCACAGAATTCCGAGCGATGTGCCTGGGAAGCTTTCAACTATTCCCAAGAAGCTTACGCGAATGGATTATGTTCCTTTACGGATCTATTGACATCGCAAAATGCGCTTTCCGTAGCGCGCAAACAGTTAGTATGTGCCAAAAATGACCTTTCAGTCAGTTGGGTTCGATTGATCTATTGCACGGGTAGAATTTTAAAAAAATAGCAAAGGGCAAATATGTTAAATTTTGTATTAAAAATTTTTTCCATCGCGTGGGGTATTATTTTAGGTGGATACGACAGGAAAAATGATTCTCAACGGGATCAACCGAAAGGTCGTCCTCCCATTCCAGTCATCGTAACCAAGGCGATTAAACGAGATTTTCCGGTGTATTTGTCATCCGTTGGCCACTGCCGTGCCTATAATGCGGTCGATATCGTTTCCCAAATCAGTGGTGAAATAATTGCCGTAGACTTTGAAGAGGGCACATTTGTTGAGGAAGGACAGATACTGTTCCATATCTGTAATCGGCGATACGCGGCTAATCTAAAGGCTGCGGAGGCGGATTTAGATCGCCATCGTGCCCAGCTTTCAATTGACCAGGTCCAGTTGGAACGTTCACAGTCGCTGATGGACAAGGATTACATTTCGAAGCAGGAATTTGAAACCTATTCCACACGCGTAGCACAGGATCGGGCGAATATTATTTCCGCGGAAGCTGCCATTGAACGCGCTAAAATTGATTTGGAACACTGTTTAATTAAAGCTCCTTTTTCCGGAATGTTGGGAAAACGCATGGTGGATCGCGGTGCGATTATCAATGCCATGCAGCAGCTCATTTCGATCCGTCAAATGACACCGCTCAGCGTCGATTTTTTCATCTCAGAAAATGATTTTCCCACACTGAGACGGCAATTCGAAGCCAATGGCTGTCGATTGAATCTAGAAATTTCTCACATTGCCAATAGGGCGGTTCAGACGAAGGGTGTATTGAAATTTCTCGACAATAAAATTGATGTGGCGAGCGGAATAATTCATTTGCGTGGCGAATTTTCCAATGAGACCCATCAATTTTGGCCAGGATGTACGGTGCGGGTCAAGGTGGAATTGGAAATTTTAAAGGATGCGATCGTGGTCCCATCCGAAAGTATGAAGGTTGACAGCACGGGAAAGCCCTACCTATACCAGGTTCAGGTAAACGAAGCTTCGGTGACGAAGCACCGGGCGGTACAAATCTATCCGGAAGTGCGCTATCGCAATCAGGAATTTACAACCATAGGGCGGGAAATAAATGAAGGAGACATGGTTATTTTACGCGGAAATATGCTATTGGGCAATGGATCGGATGTGATTCCTATACCCGATGGCGTACCCGGTGGAGTTCCCAATGGGATGACGTCCCAACAACAAAAATAATGATAAACCATGAAAAGTTTAAGTGAGATTTTTATTAGGCGCCCGGTAATGACGATGCTTTTTGTTCTTTCCGTCATTTTTGTTGGCATTTTTAGTTATTTGGAGTTGCCGGTAAGCGATCTTCCAGTGGTCGATTACCCCATTATAAACGTACGTGCGGGATATCCTGGAATGGATCCGCAGATGGTGGCGGCCAATATCGCATCACCCCTGGAAAAAGAATTCATGCAAATTTCAGGCATCGATCAGGTCACTTCAACGAGTATGCAGGGAATGGCAAGTATTACACTGCAATTTAACTTGAATAAGAGTATCGATTCGGCGGCTAATGATGTGCAAGCGGCAATTACTCGGGCACTGGGTCAGCTTCCCCGCGACATGCCAGCGCAACCGGTTTACGAAAAAACAGATCCCAATGGTATCCCCATTTTCTTCTTAAATTTGAGCAGCGATTTCCTGTCCCAGGCAGAATTGTATGAACTTGCCGACCGAGAAATTGTCAATAAAATCAGCATTTTAGAGGGAGTGTCGAAGGTACAGGTTTATGGCATCAAACGTGCCGTACGCATCGAGTTGGATACGGATAAGCTGTACAATAAGGGAATTACAATTTCGAATGTCGTCGGTGCGGTGTGCCAAGGAACCGTATCGATGTCCGCTGGTAGTTTGAAGGGAAAAAGAAATTCGATCGTTTTGAAACCCATGGGACAGCTGAAAACTGCCCAGGGGTATAATGATTTAATCATTGCCCACAAAAATGGAGCACCCATTTACCTGCGGGATGTTGGTGAAGCCATTGAGAGTGTCGAATCAAACGATATGCGCATGTGCTACTGGAACCGCGATATGCCGGCAGGTAGAACGAGTATTACCATTGCCATTACGCGAGGAGCCGGAGCAAATGCGGTTAAAATTGCGGAAGCGGTCGGAAAATTAATTCCACAAATTAACTGCCAGTTGCCTTCTTCGGTAACTTTGACGCCGATGTATGATCGTGCCCGCAAAATTGCCGATTCCATTGACGATGTCAAGGAAACGCTAATCATCGCATTTTTACTCGTTGTTGCGGTTATTTTTTTATTTTTGGGACGTTTGCGCGAAACTTTTATTCCGGTGGTTGCCCTGCCGCTTTCCCTACTTATTACCTTTGTGGTAATGCGACTATTAAACTATTCGCTGGATAATTTATCCCTGCTCGCATTGACGCTGGCAATTGGATTTCTTGTGGATGATGCCATTGTTTTTTTAGAAAATATGGTCCGCCGCATGGAAAAATTTGGCGAAACACCACTGCAAGCGTCGATCGAAGGAGGTAAAGAAATTACGTTTACCATTCTATCGATGACCCTATCCCTGGCGGCTGTTTTCATACCGATGATTTTCATGCCAGGTCAGCTCGGACGTGTCTTTCGAGAATTTTCAATTACCATAGTGGTTGCGATTCTCGCTTCGGGATTGGTATCGATTACCGTAACGCCCATGATGTGTGCACGATTACTCAAGCCAATTACCCATGAAAATCGCACGGCATTGGAACGCCTAGCCAATTTTTTAGAAGCACAAATTTTACGTTTCTACGGCGTAACCCTGCGGTGGTTTTTGGACAAGCGGTGGACAGCAATTTTTATTTGGGTCCTTTGCACAGTCTTGACCTATCTCTGCTTTCTAAAATTACCCAAAACATTTTTACCGGAGGGAGATAGCGGCATGATGATGGGAGTTTTTATCGGAAAAGAGGGAACTTCCCCTAAACAAATGCATGTCTATCAGGATCAGGTATTGGCCACACTGACATCCGATGAAAATATTCGACAGGCAACGCTCATAACGGGAATTAGCGGACTTTTTCAAGAAAATCAAGGCATTGTAATTGCATTTTTAAAGGAAAATCGCGGCAAAACGACCATTCAGGAAGTGGCACAAAATCTTTCAAAAAAATTATTTATGATTCCCGGTGCAATGACGTTTTTACAACCTATTCCCAATTTACAAATTAATACGGGAACACAAAAAACAAATCAGGGAAAATATTGCTTTTCCTTAACGTCGAATAACTTTGAGGATCTCGTCGAACCGGCCCAGAAATTACAATTGGCAATGATGACCCATCCCGGATTTGCGAGTGTTTCCAGCGATCTTTACTTGCAAAATCCCGAATTGGTAATCGAATTTTTACGGGAGCAGGCTTCGCTCTATGGTGTCGATGTCGCTACCATTGAAAATGAAATTAAAAATGCTTTTTCAGAAAATTATGCCTACTTAATTAAGGACGATATTAATCAATACAAGGTGATTGTGGCAACAAAAGAAGGTGCAAAAAATTCACCCGATGACTTGAATGATCTCTATATTCGCGCACAAAACGGAGACTTAATACCATTCCAATCGGTGGCTTCCGTAAAACAACGCCTCGGTCCGGTCAGCGTATGCCACATCAATAATATGAATTCGGTAACGCTGTATTTTAATTTACATCCAGATTATGCGATCGGCGATGCGACGAAATTTATAACACAGAAAGCTCAGGAACTTTTGCCGCCATCGGTGACAGGAGCATTTCAAGGTGAAGCGGCAACCTTTGCGGCAACCATGCGCATCATTGTTATTTTACTTTTTGTTGCTATTTTTGTCATGTATACCATTTTGGGTATTCTCTACGAAAGCTATATTCATCCCATTACAGTACTTTCTTCGCTGACCATTGCGATGCTCGGTGGATTGGCAACTCTACTCCTCGCAAAAGACGTATTTCATATCAATGGCATGGAACTGTCGCTATATGCATGCATCGGACTCTTCATGCTACTAGGTATCGTGAAAAAAAATGGCATCATGATCGTAGACTTTGCCATAGCTCGAAGAAAGGAAGGGAAGTCCCCGGAAGATGCGATTCATGAGGCAAGTATGGTGCGTTTTCGCCCAATTATTATGACCACTCTCGCCGCCCTGATGGGTATGGTACCCATCGCAGCAGGTTGGGGAGCGGATGGCGCATCACGTATTCCCCTAGGGCTATGTGTTGTGGGTGGTCTAGCTTTTTCGCAAATTATTACACTTTACATTACTCCGGTAATTTACGTCTGTATGGAATATTTTCAGGAACATATACTGGATAAAATTTCATTCTTTGCCCGCGAAATTAAGTAGGAAGTAGCCAGAGGGCTTCAAATATGGGGCGCTGCCCCATACCCCGCAAGGAGTCCGGACTCCTTGACCTCGGTACGCGGCCAAACCATGCGAATTTTCGCATGGTTTGGCCGCACGGTCATTTTTTTAATTAAAATTATTTTTAATTAAATAAAGCCCCCGCCCGCGGCGAAGCCGCGGGCGGGGGTCTAGGACCCCCGGTCGTCCGGCACCATGGGCGCCGCCCGAGGTACCGGACGCAACCCCGGGCCAGGGGATGGATCCCCTGGCGGGGATTCCTAAGGGCGCGCAGCCCTTAGGGGGGAGCTAAAATATGGGGCTCTGCCCCATACCCCGCAAGGAGTCCGGACTCCTTGACCTCGGTACGCGGCCGAACCATGCGAAACTTCGCATGGTTTGGCCGCATGGTCATTTTTTTAATTAAAATTGTTTTTAATTAAATAAAGCCCCCGCCCGCGGCGAAGCCGCGGGCGGGGGTCAGGACCCCCTGCCGTCCGGCACCACGGGCGTTGCCCGAGGTGCCGGACGCAACCCCGGTCCAGGGGATGGATCCCTTGGCGGGGATTCCTAAGGACGCGCAGCCCTTAGGGGGGAGCTGAATATGGGGCGCTGCCCCATACCCCGCAAGGAGTCCGGACTCCTTGACCTCGTCTAGCGGCCAATCCATGCGAAGTTTCGCATGGT
>JAIRRZ010000027.1 GCA_031255715.1 Puniceicoccales bacterium | reverse complement strand
TGCTTTAGAAAAGAGGCATTTCGAGGTTGCTGAGCGGTTGCTTCGGGAGTCTGATATTAATGTTGATGTGAAAGTAGGTGGCAAGTCGGTTAAAGACTATGTAGAAGGATTGAAAACGTTTTATACTGATGATGTGAATAAAAAGAAGATTGAAAAAATTGCTCAGAGGATAGAAGTCCGTTTGGCGGAACAGGAAACCAAAGTAAAAGATTTTGAGACGCCTGGAGAGCTAAAGACAGCAATGACGAAGCTTTCTGGTAAATGGACTGAGTGGATTAAAAAGCTATTTGGGGGAAATGATCTAATGGCTAGTGTTAATGACGAGAACCAAATAAATGAGTTGATCGAATGTGTGGATATTGATGAAACTTTTTGTATTGGTGATTCAGGGCCGAAGCTTACTGCATTGCAGCATGCGGCTCGATTAGGAAATAGGAAACTCGTCGATCACTTATTGGGAAAAGGTGCAAGTGTTACTCATTGTGGTGCAGACGGCAAAACTGCATTGATGCTGGCCATGGAAAATGGCAATATTAGTATTGTTAATGCTCTAATCGCCAAGGCCGACAGCAGCAACCAGTTGCTAGATATGCGAGATAACAAAGGTAAGACTGCACTGATGTATGCTGTAGAAAAGGGGTGGACCGATGGCGTGAAAGCATTGTTGGAAGCTGGAGCCTCTCCGATAGCACTTGATAACACTAATGAGAGTGTACTTTCATGCGCTGTAAGAAGGCCGTTATCTGATCCAACTGAAATTGATTCGCTGATTCAGAAAGCACAGGAGGTTATTAATGTGCCTAATAAGTCAGGAGAAACGCCATTGCATGTAGCTGCACGGGAGGGTTGCACTGCCTGGATTGATAAATTGCTTGTCGGTGGTGCCGATGTGAATGCGCGTGATAGGGGAAAGCTTACTGCGTTGGCGCTTGCTTTAAAAGAGAAGCATTTCGATGTTGCTGAGCGGTTGCTTCAGGAGCCTGATATTGATGTTGATGTGAAAGTAGAGGACGGGGAATCGGTTAAAGATCATGCAGAAAAATTGCAAAATTCTAGTAATGGTGCGGTTAAACAGAGTGTTGCGAGTCTTGTTAGGGACATAAACAGCCGTTTGGCGCAACAGAAAAAGGAACGGCAAGAAATAGAAGATCAGAAAACGGCGAAAAAAGCGAAAGAGCAAGTGGAAGCCGAATTGAAAACGGCCCAAGACGAATTGACAGTAACCAAGGCCGGAGCGGAACAAGCGGTGTTTGAGCTCAATCAACAAAAAATCGAAGCAGAAAAAATTCAAAATGCACTAACGTCGCTGGCACAAAAGTTGGATGATGCTCATATTGATATTAGTCAATTAGATAATAGTGAACGTTTGGCTCAATTCGAAATAGAAGATAATACCAGACGTCTTTGGTCCCTATTATGCGAAGAAAATAAGCCAACAAATTGGGAGAAGGATGCCGTTGAACTCATCGAAAGTGGTAATATAGATTTGAACCGCTATAATAGTGTCGAAAAAGGATTGGTCGGTCAGAAAGACGAAACAGTTGTCGAAGTAACGCCGCTAGCCTATGCCATGGGAGCTGTGAATGGTCCTTATTTTAGTATTATGGAAGCTCTATTGGCCCACCAAGATAATGTTAACATGTCCTGTCCTGCAATGGGTGACGGTTTCCATGGTTATACGCCCTTGGATTTTGCCTTCCAAAGGAAAGAGGTGTTTGATAGGAATGATCGTTTTAGATCGGTCGTAAAATTACTGGTGCAAATACTTGGTAGTAGAGGAACTTTACCAGCAAATGCGGATGTTTGGGAATGGTTGCAACACCAGGATAGCGCAGATATGGAGGATGTTAGGAGAATGCTATCGGAAATCCTCAGGAAGCAAGCTAGACGTAGTGGAGCATATGGGCGATCAACGTCTGAAACGGGAAGACTAAGCGAGGAAAACGCAAGGCTGGCAGCTGAAAAGGAAGATTTGGAAGCCAAGTTAGATACTCTGAGTCACGAGAATTTGCAATTAACGGATCAGATCGAAAAACTTTTAGGAAAGAAGTACAAGCTAGAAGCCGGTAAGACATTAGATGTGGAGGAAAATCGAGAACCTCAGGAAGGCCAAGAACTTCAGGAGAATGTATCTCAAAAAACTAAAAAAAGATCGAAACTTGATGCTGATCCTAGAATAATCCAGGGCGAATCGAAAGATGTTGAGGAAGAAAAAGAACCCCTGAGTGATGGCAGTGCAGCCGAAGCTGAAAATGAAGCCCTTCGGAATCAAATTAAACAATTGCAAGATGAAATTGCTCGGCGATCTGAGGCCGTAAATCCCAAAAAAGGACTGTCGGAAATAGCCATTACCCCTAATAAGGCATCAGAAAGTGCAGAAAAGCCTGAGGAAGATTCAAATCAAGAAAACGTGGCTGTGGATAAGCCGTTGGAAGAAAAAATTCCTGTTCCCGAAGAAAAGGATCCAGAGGCAAAGGAAGTAAAAGCATTTGTCGAAAACAATCAGATTAAGATAGATGTTGGTCAATTCTTGCTCGATAATCTTTCGCCACCCGTGTCGGCAGATAATACCCAAAATAAATCGATGGGAAAAGTGAGCGTAAGATTCGGACAATCGAATGTAGGTAGTCACAGTTCTCTTGCCAATAGACCCACTCCGGAAGCTCGATCGCAGTTGAATGCCAATGGAATTCCTCATGGGAGAGCCGCCGCATTGATGTGTCAACGTATCATGAAAATGCTGGGTAGGTCAAAGCAGAAAGAATTGTTCGTGATGCTAAAAAAGTCAGAGACACAACAAGGACAGCAAGCGTTGATAAAGATCTTTAGAATACTACAAAAGATTCGTCAAAATGGACGAAGGAATGTTCCGTTAATATCTTCTTTGCCCTCTTCGGAAGCAATGAATTTTCGTGTGGGTGGATTTCCTCCGGTCAAATCCTCTGGTCCTAATCCCCAACAAAGTGTTGTGCCTGAACAGAAACCGCAGCTCATCTATGAGTCTGGTGTTCGTCAGTAATTTTCGTAGAGATTTGGTGGGGGACGTTCATGTCATTGAGAATGTGTTGCCGTTATTCCGTAGTGATTCGATTCGATCGAGGCTTGTCTAAAAATGTTCGATTGATTGAGTGGATCGGCGATGATTATTGATGTGGTGTCCCTTTTTCCTGAGATGCTTGATGGATTTCTTGGTACTTCGATTGTTGCTCGTGCTCGTAAGAAGCAGTTACTTTTGTGTCGTTCTCATAATTTGCGCCGTTGGTCTACGAATAAACATCGAAAGGTTGATGATCGTCCTTTTGGGGGCGGCGCAGGAATGGTGATTCAGTTAGAACCTCTTGTTCAAGCAATTCGCGATTTGAGTACGGAGCAATCCTCTGTAATTTACCTCTGTCCCGATGGGATTCCATTTAAAAGTTTTGTGGTACAGGAGCTGGCGCGAAAACCTCATCTTATTCTAATTTCTGGGCATTATGAAGGTATTGATCAGCGTGTTCGTGATCGCTATGTTGATTTGGAAATTTCCATCGGTGACTATATACTTACAAATGGTACATTGGCTGCCGCCGTTGTGATTGATGCAGTATGTCGGTATATTCCCAATGTTTTAGGCAATGGCGATTCTTTGGGTCAGGATTCTTTTAGCGATGGGCTGCTATCCCATCCTCAGTATACTCATCCAAGAAATTTTGAAGGTATGGAAGTTCCTGAGGTGTTGCTGACAGGAAATCATCAGGCTATCGATCAATGGCGTCGGCAACAGCGCTTGGAACGTACTTTGCTGCGAAGACCAGAGCTATTGCAATAGATTCAGGTCTTTGGGTATGGTGTGGTGTTTTCATTTATAAATGTTTTTTTCTTGATAGTAATTTTGTTTTTGAGTAGGAAAACAAGCGGTTATGACGAAGTTTTCGTTTGGAAAATTGAAAGATTATCTGTTTTTTTGTGTTCGTTTACATAATTAATCATTTGGCATACGCCAGGAGGTAATGTGTTTCTCTCCGTGTGTGTAATGTAAGAATATGTAGTTTAGTGGGTCTTTGTGTGTTTTCTAGTAGATGTGGAGATTGCTATCGATGGAGTTAGGTGTTTTTTTTTAAGAGTTGACTAATGCCGCTGTTTCTTCAGGTATTACTACTATAAAAGAATATGGATTCGATTATTCGAGATATTACTACAAAACAGCTTATTGCTGGTCGTGATCATTTTAAGGTCGGTGATGGCGTGAAGGTTCATGCTAAGGTTCGTGAAGGGGATAAGGAACGTGTTCAAATATTTTCTGGAATTGTTATTGCGAAAAAGCATTCTGGTATTTCTGCTTCATTTACCGTTCGTCGCGTGGTAGCCGGTGAGGGTGTTGAGCGGGTTTTTCCACTTCATTCTCCCAGTATTGCCAAGATTGATGTGGAACGCGAAAGTGTGCCTATGCGTGCAAAGTTATATTATATTCGTAAACGCATCGGTAAGGAGGCTATGAAGGTAAGAGAAAAAGGGCGTTAATAGTCTATGCTTGAAGAAATCGTTAAGTCAGTTATTTTTCTCATTTTATTAGCATTAGGCGGGTACTTTTTCCTATTCTTTCGCAAGAAGCACTGGTTTGTTGTAGCGAAGGATTCTCAGAATCTGAGTGCAGATTCGGTGCAGGTTATCAGTCGCCTCCCAATTGGTAGTCGGCAATATTTGGCTGTTGTGCGTTGTAATCAGCAAAAGTTTCTTATCGGTGTTTCCTCATCCGTTGTCACGTCCATTGGTGAGATTAGGTCAGTGAAAGGTATTGATCAGGGAATGTAACAGCGTATGCTATAGGTATTGTGAATCCTCTAAGGATTATTATTTTTTTTGATTTTTTATTTTGTTAATGAAATAGTTTTCTATTCATGGTTAGTGTTTCGGATTTGCTCGATTACGCGATGCGTTTTTTGTGTGTACGTGGTATCGAGAATCCGAAGCATGAGGCGGAATTATTGTTGTCGCATCTTTTGAATTGCTCGCGGTTGGCGTTATATTTGAATCGCCGGATTGCTATTAGTAAAAGTGTTGCGTATCAGTTTTTTCAGTGGCTTAGGCGGAGGGCGATGCGCGAGCCATTACAATATATTCTCGGAGAAGTAGAATTTTTTAATGTAAGACTAAAGGTTGATTCCCGTGTTTTGATTCCCCGTTCCGAAACCGAGATGCTAGTAGAATGGTTAGTTGAAAAAGGTGTCCCTACATTGGTAAATAGACGGCGGAAGAATGAAATGAATTTGCGTATTCTTGATCTCGGTACGGGTAGTGGAGCGATAGCAATTGCGTTGGCTAAATATTTTCCTTTGAGTTCTATTGTTGCCGTTGATCGATCATTTAATGCCTTAGATGTTGCCCAAGAAAATGCCACTTTGAATCATGTTAGTCATGTGAGGTTTCTGCAATCTGATTGGTTTATTTCGTTACATGAATACAGCTGCAATCGATTTGATATCATTGTTGCGAATCCTCCCTATCTAACCCGACAGGAATTCGAAGAAGCTCAGGACGAAATTAAAAACTACGAACCCGAATTATCGCTTGTTTCCGAAGATAATGGATTGCGTGATATTCGTTATATTCTCAATGGGGCTCCGCTATTTTTGGAAGAAGGAGGTTTCGTCGTTCTTGAGGTTGGAATGGGTCATGCAACGGTGTTACAGAATGAGTATGGAAAAGTTTTTCGAAGGGTGGAGATATTCCAAGATCTGTTAAAATGTGATCGATTTTTTATTGCCTATCGTTGAGCGAGTAAATTTTATTTGTTTTTTTTCCGTTCTGTCCTTAGTTTAGCTGCTCAACTGATTGAGAATTTGTGAATGATGTTTACATATCGGATGTAATCTATGAAATTTCATTTTTGAAAGATTTTTGAGTTTTTTTGCATAAATATTGGCCATCTATTTTTCGATATTAAACAAATTTTTTAGTTTTTCTTGAGTATCTTTGGGGAGTTGAGATAGATCTCCGATTTCTTTTGAAGGAGGTATTTTTTTACTAGACATCTGAATTCTCGGATTTGTTGAGTCGGATAGATGGTGGGTAAATTCTTCTTTTGATTCTGCGAATTCACCTCTCACGAAATCATATTCTTTTGTGTCTTTTTTTCGTGTTACTGTATCTTCTTGCGGTGCAGGGAGAGTTTCGTTGTCATTCTGTACGGAATGGGCTTGAAGGTTTTTGAGCAGTTCAATGATTCGGTCGATGGCTCTTTGCTCTAAGGCTTCAATTATACGAAATAGGATGAGTTGGAACATAATCGAATCATTTTCCTGGATGGAATCTTTGCCGGAGATGATTATATCTAGAAATTTTAAGGTTTTTGCGATCTCAATAGGATTTTCGAGATAGGTTAATTTTTTTTGTAGTACTTTTATCATGCTTGATAGTATTCCAGAGAAATTGCGATACTTAAACCGTTCGGCAAGTTCGGTAATTTTTCGATAATCCATGCATTCTATGCAGGCTAGAATTTCTTCAATTTCTTCGGCTGAAACGAGTCCATAGGCTTTTACAACGTCCGCTTCGGTGATACAATTGTTGCCAAAGGATGTTAGTTGATCGAGAATTGATTGGGCGTCTCGCATTCCACCATCTGCAATACGTGCGATTGCTTGTAGTGCCGGTAAATCCGTTTGGATGTTTTCGGCCTGTGAAATTTGTTGTATTTTTTGGATGATGATTTCTTCAGAGATTGGTTTAAATTCAAAGCGCTGACAACGGGAAATAATTGTTTGTGGGACTTTGTAAGCTTCCGTTGTTGCGAAAATAAATTTTACATGTTTCGGTGGTTCTTCCAAGGTTTTTAGTAGGGCATTAAACGCTGCTTGGGAAAGCATATGTACCTCATCAATAATGTAAATTTTAAACCGACAATCCGTCGGCACATATTGGCATTCTTCGCGTAAATTTCTTACTTGTTCAACGGAATTGTTGGAGGCTCCGTCGATTTCTATGACATCCATGCAATGGCCTTCGAAAATCGATTGACACGGCTCTGTATTTGGATTGGCGTCGATGGTAGGTTGTTCGGGGGCGTTAAGTGCCATTGCGAGGAGTCGCGCAGTCGACGTTTTGCCGGTGCCACGAGGACCAATGAATAGAAAAGCATGGGCAATTCGATTGAGGCGAATTGCATTTTCCAGGGTTTGCACAATCGATTCCTGTCCAGCAAGTTCGCTGAATCGTTTGGGGCGCCAGCGTCGCGCTATTACTTGGTAATTTTCTCCCATGAGGTAAAAATACCCATAATGGGTTTCTACTTCAAGGTTTATTTGGAGGGATATGAATCCTTAAATTGGATATCGTTTGAATTTTGTTAAAAGATGTTTGGTTATGGACAAGAGTGGCGCTTTTTATTTGGGTAGGAAAAAGCAAGAAAAATGTTGATGTTTTGTTGTGTTTATAAGTCCTGGATCGGGATGGATCTGGTATTGCACTCATTTCACGATTTATTACTGTTATGAGAAGCTAAAATGTCTTTTTGGTTAAAGTCTATGTTCCTCTCTGTTGTTGTATTAGCAGGATGTCGACAAAATCTGGAAAATGCACAGGAGAAGAATGCTAATGAGTGTATTCTGAAGGCTAAAGATTGTATCGCTAATAATCAGCCTAGGGATGCCATTAGAATTTTAGAAGAAGGCATGCGTGTTTATGGTAATGTTTCGGAGATTACCGAATTGTTAGCCTCTGTATATTTGTCGACTGGAGATGATGAACTTGCTGCATTCTACTTCGAACAGACGGCTGGTCTGTCAGATTTGCGTTATCATTGTTACCTGAAGGCGGCAGAAATTTACGAAAAAAAACAGGATTGGGATCAGGCTTGTTTGTGCTACAAATGGTATTTGGAGGTCCTGTCCGAGGATACGGAAATTCAAATAAAATATGCGATGGTACTTTTAAAAAGTGGGCAAAAAAAGAAAGCACTTAAGCTTTTGATTCTCTATGCCAATGAATCCGTTGATATCTGCAATTTGGTGGCAACTTTGTTTTTCGATGCTAAGAATTATCTCCAAGCCTGTAATTGGTTTCTTTCGACACTGGCGGTGGATAAAAATAATCTATTTGCCCTAAACGGGCTTTGGGAAATTTATTTGCTATTCAAAGATTTAAACGGTTTGTTGGATGTTGGTACACAATTGCTCGCTCTCGGAGAAAAATCCGTGAAAGGTATTGATATTCAGAGCATTGTCGATGCCATCCGGTTGTTTCAGAGAAAATTGAATGAATTGGAAAATATCAAATTGGATTTAAAAAAAATCGTTTTGCCTCAGTTTTTTCTGAAAACAATTGAACTTAATGCTTCATTATCGTCTATGGGGCAATTGGCAACTCCTGCTGGCAATATTTCAAAAGGAGAGGAGAAGGAGCTGGATAAAATTGCAACCTTGAAGAATTCCGTGGACAAGGCTCGCCTGCGAGGGGATTACGATGAAGCGATTTCGATTCTATGGAAAATACTTAGCATAGATGGAAAAAATGTGGATATTTGGGCTGCATTGACGGGGTGTCTCCAAAAGGTTAACAAATACGATATTGCGGAAATGGCGATTCAGGAAGCGATTAAAATTAAGCCAGAATGTATTGATTTTTATATGACCTATTTGGATATTGTTTTGTGTTCACATAGCAGTACGGATTATGTGCGCCTTTTAAAGGACGTGATTCATACATTCCCTGAAAATCCTGAAGGTTGGTTTCGGTGGGCAAATGCTCAGGAAATGTACATAAGCGATGCGATAGGAGCGAAGCATTCCTATGAGAAATTTCTAGATTTGGCTCCAGTTAATCATCCTGAAATTCCTAAAGTAAAACATCTTCTGCAAACTTATGAAAAGATAGAGAATGGTAAACAACAATGAAGGACAAAAAATGTTACCGTTGAGTTACTCTTTTTTCTTTTAGGCATCTACTTGTGTGTAGCCATGTACATTGTCGTCCTATTTGTGAGTGGTTCTTTACGCAGTTCCATAGTGATTATGTTTCGTCATTTGGGGAATCAATGGCGATATTAGCGTTCAAAATGGCAATCTGAGGTAATATGGATAGGTGTTTTTTGTACTAGTAAATTGAGAAGTATCGGGATATGGCTAGTGATCGACATGTTATGGTGATGATTTTTGTGCTATATCCGGTATTCCGTTAGAATAGTTTGACAAAGCGAAAAAGAGCCATAGAGATGGATAAACTCTATGGGGGGTTAGCTCAGTTGGTTAGAGCACTTGCTTCACACGCAAGGGGTCGGTGGTTCGAGTCCACTATCTCCCACCATTATTTTTTTGCGTCTCCTAGGTTTATTGCTTTTTCATTAATCTTAATACTAATATTCAGAAAATAAATCTTGTAGTTATTTTTCGAAAGATGAGTAATTGGCCTTGTTTTCTTTTTTTGATTTAGCTTTGGTTTTAGTTTTCGCTGTGTATTTGGCTGAGAAGAGTCCTTTTTATTCTATTGCTCGATTCACTTGTATACTAACATTGGAATTTAGCACTTGTAGCAGTTTTATTACCGGTGAGTTGTGTGTTTCTTGTATTTCTTTTTCATAATTTAGTTACATTTACTGTTTTACTCATTTCGTCGGCCACTTTTGTTTATAGACTTAGTGGGCGCAGGAGAAATGCCTAGGGTTTTTTTGTCCAACGGCAGCAATGTAGCTAAATTAATGGCTAGAAAAGAAATTGTGGATAATTATCATTATGAATGATTTGTAAGTGAAATGATTTTTTGAGGAGAGGATTGAATATTTTTTTTACTCCATCATGTCGATGAGAGCGCGTTTATAGTATTGCCCGTATTTATCTGAAAAGTAGAGGTTATTTTTCCCTATTTTTTCGAGCCAGATGCGTGGGTGTTCGTTCATTATCGAGCCGAGCCCATATATCTTGTCATCAATGATAATTCGTTCATTGCCTTGTTCGTAGCGTTGAATAGTGTCTACGTGCATCGCTAATAAAGCATTTCTGACTTGCTTTTGTTTTACGATTAATGGATCTCTAAAAAGATGTTTCAATTTGCGCCGGGGCATTGTTTTTCCCTGTAACGCGACAGCAGTGCCGATCGAGTCTTTTGTGTTTTGAAGAATATCGGGACAGATGACATTTTTTATTACCATGACAACAAAACAACAGGAAATTGTTATCGCAGAGCTCTTCATTAGGAAGACCATGGCGTTTTGGATCCAATGGTTGGGTAAGGAAATGGATAATATTTTGTTAATAGCTGTGCGATAGCAGTGGATTAATGAAAAAAATATGCCGCTGATCAGTGTTAGTCCTACCTTTGCTTTTTCGCGTAGTTTGTCGACTCCAATACGCATACAGTCGTAGAAAAAGGAGCATTGTCGCTTAAGGAATGAACCTATTAGTGTTAACCCTAGAACGGGCAGCCGTAACAGAGTAGAATAATATAGTCGGGCTAGTTTTGAGAAGATATTGGCGATGATGCCCACTGAAGTGCATATGCTTTCCCAAAGTTTTACAAGCAATAAAACGGTCCAATTGGAACAAAAATTAATGGACTGTAAAGGTGTTCCACACAGAAATTTTAAGAGTTTGTAGGGGGCGGTGATCAGCGATTCTAAAATGATTAGTCCATTGGTTAATTTATTTTTAGAAGTGGATGTGGTGTTAATGTTTGCTGGATTTTGCGGTTTGAAAATAAAGCGAGGCCGTTGCAATCCGTTTCTTAATTGTTCAATGCGGGCTGCACTTGGCGAAGTTTGTAGTTCCGTCGATTGATTTGATTTTTTCGGCGAATGTACTTGCACTGGTGGGAATTTATTGGTATTGGTAATGTCTGATTTTTTTGAACGAATAATCTGTATTTGATCACGTTGTCGATGGGGATTGTTTTTGGGAAAACAATCGACGGCAGTAGAATACGATTCTGTTTTTTTTAGAAATTGCATTTGGTCCGATAGGAGTGATGCCGTTGCCGTTGTTACATCTAAGTCTTCTTCGGATGATTCCGTTTGCAATATTACTTGGGATGATTGCTTTTGGCGATTCCCATTCCGTTTTAATCCTTCAAAAATTAAGCTCATATTTTTTGCAATTGATTAATGTCTTTTAATGCTCGATTTACATCTTTTAGACGGACTTTTGTCGAATAGTCAATGAATGCCGAAATGAGAGCCTTATCACAAATGTTATTGATGATCCGTGGAATGCCTTTGCTAGCCGTATAAATTTTCCTCAGAGCAAAGAAAGAGAAGGTAGGAACCTGTTCTCGCTGTACCTGAAATTTTTTCGACTTCTGTTTGCCATCTCTTGCTAAGCTGAGTCGATGTTGAATGTAATTTTTCATGTCCATGAAGCTAAGAGGTTTCAGATCATGGTAGACCGAAATACGTTGGCGCAATTGGCGCATGCATTGTTTTTTCAACTTTTGCTTGAGTTCTGGTTGACCAACGAGGACGATGTGGAGTAGTTTTTCGTCATCGCGTTCGATATTGGATAAAAGGCGAACCGTTTCCAGACTATCGAGCTCCAAATTTTGGGCTTCATCGATGATGAGTACTGCCCGTTTACCATGAACTCGTTCATTGCGGAGTTTGTCCGTGATTTTTGCACGAATTTTTTCGACCGATTCGCGTCCCATTACCGAAATATGGAGCGCGCTGCAAATCGCGTTAAGTAATTGGTATTCATCGTGGGGAGGAATCGGTAAAGAAATACTGAGTGACTTGGATGGATCAAGTTCCCTGATAAGTGCATTGCAGATGGTTGTTTTTCCGCAGCCAACCTCTCCCGTAATGACCGTAAAGCCATCACAGTTTTCGATGCCATACTGCAATAATGAAAAGGCTGTCATGTATTGGGGGCTCATGTACAGCGCATGGGTTTCCGTTTTGATTGTAAACGGCTTATGTTTGAGTTCAAAGAATTCTAGGTACATATCGTGTGAATTTTTTTTTAATTTTCTATTAAACTACGTGGAATGCCTTTGCAATTTTTCGATGATTGCTTCGCGTGTCCATTTTTTGATTTGATGTTTTTTCTTTTCCTTCGATAGACCAGTCCTCAATGGTGGTTGTGTTGAGGCATTGCCATGGCATATGGCATAAAATAACGCATTATCACTGTTGCCTAATGTGTTTATAAATCCTATTTTTGAAAATATTACTTCTTTATTGAACCTTAGAGAGAAGATGCAGGAATCATCTTCGTTGGGAAATGGAACATTTCTGCCATTGGTGGTATTTGGTGATTCCGATGGTTTATCCACTTCAATTATGAAGGACGAATTCATGAAACGCAAGTCGTCCCAATCAATATTCTTTAGTAATTTTTTCCAACCCATCCTATCTTAAATTGTTATTTTTTTTAAAATAAAGTCAAGTTTGTTCACTAAAAGGCTTCTCTTCCCCGGTCTCCCGGAATTAAATTACATTTTTCATGATTTTGTTCTCGGTGAAAATCATTGAATGAGGTAATGCTTTTGAATATTTCTTGAGAGCGTTTCACTGCAACGTACTAGTTTCCTACGTGAATACTTTTTAGGTTCCAGATGTCTTTGGCATATTCTTTGATCGTTCGATCACTGGAAAATTTTCCCAAAAGAGCCGTATTGGAAATTGCCATTTTAGCCCATAGGGGGCGGTTTTTATAGGCATTGTTAATACGGTTATGCGCTTCGCAATAGGCATGGAAATCCGCTAAAACGAAAAAAGGATCATTGGTTGTGAGATTTTCTGCGATTTCTTTCATCGGGTTTTCACCATTCGGTGTAGCGAAGAAATCGGAGCGCATCCAGTCGAGGATCGCTCTCAATTCTTCATCGTTATTATAATAATTTTGTGGGTTGTATCCGTTATTTTTCAGGGCAGTAATTTCCTGTTCCGTATTGCCAAAGATGAAAATATTTTCGTTGCCCACTTCCTCTAAAATTTCCACATTTGCACCGTCGAGTGTGCCGATTGTGCAAGCGCCATTCAAGGCGAGTTTCATGTTTCCCGTTCCAGAAGCTTCCTTGCCGGCTGTGGATATCTGTTCCGATAAATCTGCTGCGGGAATGATCTTTTCGGCGACCGTCACACAGTAGTTGGGAATAAAAATAATCTTAATCTTGCCATTGATCTCCTTATTATTATTGACAAAATTGGCTGCGAGATTGATGGCGTGAATAATTTTCTTTGCCATAACATATCCCGGTGCTGCCTTGGCACTAAAGATAAAAACACGCGGATGAATAGAGTCGTCGTTGGGGTTTTTAGCTACGCGGCGAAACAGTGCGAGAATGTGTAAAAGATTGAGGTGCTGTCGCTTGTATTCGTGTAGGCGTTTGATTTGGACATCGAAAAGCGCATTGGGACTGATCTCAATATTCAATTTTTGCTGAATATATTCCGCTAGAGCAGTTTTGTTGTCATGCTTAATCGCCATGAATTGTTCTTGAAATGTTTTATCATTCGCAAATTTTGCGAGTTCTTTGAGTCGATCCAGATCGGCTATCCAATTTGGACCAATCTTTGAGTCAATGAGTTGGGCGAGTTTGGGGTTGCAAAGTTTTAGCCAGCGGCGTGGTGTAATACCATTGGTTTTATTGTTAAATAGTTTGGGATAAAGTTCGTGGAAGTTTGGAAAGAGCTGTGATTTAAGTAATTCCGAATGCATGCGTGCAACGCCGTTTACCGAATGGCTTCCTACGACCGCCAGATGAGCCATACGAATGAATGGATGTTCACTTTCTGCAATGATCGATAGTTCACGTTTTTTTTCGTTGTCATTGGGCCATTTTTGTTCCACATCCTCGTCGAGGAAGCGGCGATTGATTTCGCAAATGATCTGGTAATGCCGGGGTAAGACTTTCTGGAAAAGTTCCACACTCCACGTTTCGAGCGCTTCCGGTAAAAGTGTATGGTTAGTATATGCGAAGATTTCTTTGCAAATGCTCCAAGCTTGTGGCCAGAGCATTTTTTCTTCATCGATGAGAATACGCATCATTTCGACGATTGCGATGGTCGGATGGGTATCGTTGAGTTGTAGCGCTACCGTTGCTGTTAGGTTAGACCAGTCGTTATTGAGGTTTTTATAGCGTCGAAGAATGTCTTTTATTGAGCAAGCTACGAAAAAGTACTGCTGCATAAGGCGAAGTTCTTTTCCCTGGGTGGTGGCATCGTTGGGATAGAGGATTTTCGAAATGGTTTCCGTTTCAACCTTATCGCGAACCGCCTGAATGTAATCGCCACGATTAAAGTTTTCCAGGTTAAATTCTTCCGTCGCATGAGCTTCCCATAGGCGTAAAAAATTAACGGTTTCGGCGCCGTAGCCAACGATGGGGATATCCCATGGAATTCCAATAATATCCTGGGTGTTTTCCCAGATAGGAACCCAGTCTCCTTGCTCATTATAATGGCTTTTAACATTGCCGTACAATTTAATGCGTTGGGCATTTTCGGGGCGAGTAATTTGCCACGGACTCCTACCTGCAGTCATCCAATTATCGGGATGTTCTACCTGTTGGCCATTGACAATTTCCTGGCGAAATAAACCAAATTCATAGTGAATACCATAGCCAATGGCAGGGTAATTGAGTGTGGCAAGGGAGTCGAGAAAGCAGGAAGCGAGGCGACCGAGTCCGCCATTGCCGAGTGCGGGATCTTGTTCTTCGTTGAAGATAAGATCCAGGTCTTGGCCAAGTTCTTTGAGTGCTTCGCGCATTTCTTCAAAAATTCCTGAGTTGTACAAGTTATTTTTCAGCAAGCGTCCAGGAAGATATTCAAGTGACAGGTAGTACAGTCGGCGAATATGTGATTCATGTTGAGCCCGTTGCGTTTTTATATAGCGATTAAGAATTTTATCGCGAATGGCATAGCAAGTTGCGAGCCACCATTCATATGGTGATGCCGAAGTTTTTTCTCTAGCGAGTCGGCATTCCAGATGATGTAGGATGGTTTCTTTTAACTCTTTAACCGTTGCTTTTATAAAAAAATCCGGTGCCCTTGTGTCTTTGGACTTATCCATACAGCATCCACAGCTTTCATTGGATTTATTTATTTTTTTTGTACTATCGTTACAGGATCTAACTTGTTCCATAAATACCCCTTGGGGACTATTATTTAATTCTTTCTTTTTGCCAATAAAAATATTACACTTAGATATGATAGGAATATATGTTGGTGAAAGTATATGCCGAAGTATTTTTTATTGATTTTAGCTTTATTGAGTTTTGTGCGGGTGTATGGAAGAAAAAACCATTGCCGAGGATGTGCATCTCCCTCTGCAAAAGTCGAAGAAAGTAAGAATCAGGTAATCAAAGATGTCCTTATCACCACTAAAAAAAATCGCGATTTTGAATATTTGTCGACGATGTGGCGTTTATTCAGAGGAGAATCCTCTCGGCCCAATTGTATTGGAAATCATCGCGAACAGCGTTATGTTTTAGGGGTGGATTCGGAGCAAACCTTTGCCGGAACTTATGTGGTAGTTGTGCTCAATGTTTCGTTAGAAAAAATCGTAGGGCATGGGGAATTAACGGTGTGGTATGTGGTGTTTGGTGAGCTGGATCCTCGATGCGTGATTTATTTTTTACCGAAAAAAAATGTGGCCGATGATCGGGAGATTTTTGTTCGCTTAGATCCCTCATGTCAGTTTGCTAAAACAATTGTTGCCTGGAAAGTAGTCATTCAGGCCAATGATAAAAAATATGTGCGATCAAGTTTATTTTGGGAAAAGCTGGTTCAATAAACTTTTCGGTGTTTACTAAACAGGGAGTATTCTTATATTGGCCTTTATGAGCGTAATATGACAAGAAATTTTTCGTGTTGTTTTTGCTTTTTCTCGGAATTATTCAGACCATTTTGAACTTGTTTCACGGGGTTTTCTGTTAAAGCTTGTGCGTTTAGTCCCTTCATAGGAAAATCGAAGAACTGTTTTGTATTGATTATGGCGATGATTGTCAATCGAGGAGGCTTCCCGTTCCGCGTTTAAGTTTCCTGTTCTTGCCTCGTTTTATTGTTTTGTCTTCGCCAACTTAGATATGGATTCCGTCATTTTTGGTGGTCCAGTATTCTTTTTTCGTCCTTAGAAAAAAAGATTCTTGGTTAAGCGATAGATCATTTTTCTGCATAATACCATTACTATGGCGGTAATTGTATAGCGAAGGATATATTTAGATGGATTGGCGATTGACATCTTTTTTTAAGCATTAATGAAAGGAGACGGATATGTTTATTTGTAAGTCGAGAATCTTAATCGAGTATCTAGGGAAATTTCTATTGTTGGAGAAGCAATTTGACGATCGGTCAATGTTTATTTTACCAGGCGGAAAAGTTGAGCCTTTCGATGAGACACAGAGTGAAGTTGTGCGCTTGCTTAACAATGACGGTGTGGAGCGCAATTATGATGATGTTTTGCTTAATGCTATTCGCCGTGAAGTTTACGAGGAACTCAAAATTAATTTGCCTCACGTTATTGACTATTTTTGTAGCAGTTTTTTCATTAATACGCAGGAAAAACAGGTTATTGATATCGTGTTTTATACGAGATTGCAAGAACGCCCTGAAATTATTGTGGATGGTACCGAAGTGAAATCTTTTGTCTGGATGGATCAAAGGGAGATATTGAATTCGAACCAGGTTCACGATTGGCTCAAAAAAGCTCTGAAGATCTTTGATCGCATCGATTGATATATTTTTCTGTGTCCTTTCGGCGGGTAGAACAAACAGCTGTAAATTAATTTTCAGATACAAATATCTTTTTTTAGTGTATCATCAAATTTTGTTACTTGGTCGAAAAGCATAGGATCATTATTTTCCTCTTTAAGTTCGATAAAATCTTTTTCTTCCTTATCTCCTCGAAAATCAATAAAATAACTATAAGTTTTACTACTTGCTAGACTTTGCGATAAAAAATACTGTAGTTGTGAAAATTTTTCTTGTGGTGAAATATCATAATCAATAAAAATGGCTTTTTCTCCTACAAAAGACTTGCAATGCTCGATTATTACTTGCACCATGTCTTCCACACTCATATCCCAAAGTGGAAAAACGCTTTTAAACTGACAAGAATCTGAAAGAAAATTAGCTTCTTTTTCGCTTTCATTACAAATAACAAAAACAACTTCAAAGAAAAAATTGGTGTTCATTTCTCGACTACTATCTTGGGCGATGGAAGCTTCTGTAACTAAAAAGTACGTCATCTCATCCTTCATATGGTTAGTTACTTTATGTTTTTATACAATATGTACAGATAAAAGTGTTAGTTACGGAACTTTTCGTAAAAACGGGTTGTTTTGGGGGTGATATTGTTATTTGAAGAAAGTGTTGGCATATTTTTCTTGACAGATAGATCTGATTCAAATAGAGTACAGTTAGTATCGGAGTCATTGTGCCCAAGTGAAAGTGGGAGCATTGTTCTTTGGTTAAAAAGGAATACAAGATGAAAAAGTTATTAACAATTACAAGTAGTTTGTTGGTTGCAGGAGGTTCGTTTGCTGAAAATTTAATACCTACACTGACAATTGATTCTAAGATTGAATTTAATACAGCTCGCGTAAGTGAGGGACGCCGCTTGGGGGATCATAATTTTGCACCCAGTATTGAAGTGGGGACGCCCATATTGGGTAGTGGTGAATTTTATGTCGGTGTCGATAGTTATTTGATTTTCGATCAGCAAAAAACTGTAAATGAATTATCCCATAGTAAGGCACATGCTAAGGGACGAGATGAAGTTGCTCCCTATATCGGTTTTTCCTATGATGTAAGTGATATGTTTACTATCGATCTCGGTTATACCTATCACCGCTATAGTGATAGGAATGCCAGGGTTACGACAGTCGCTGGTAAGCCATTTAAATTGTTCAATGGGGATGGTAAAATTGACGTTCCAGTTGATGAGGATGAGGAGGAAAGAAGTGTATCGGTGGGAGAATTTAATGGGGAAGAGAAAAAGGATGAGCTATGGGGCGAATCGGGTGACAGTCTTGCTGCTAAGCGTAATGGACATGAAATTTTTGTTGGAGGAATAGTCGATGTACTATTAAACCCTGCGCTTTATTTTGCCTATGATTTTAGTCAGAAGAAAGCTAATATCGAGGGAACAATTAGCTATAGCTTTGATCTGGGGACCGTTGGTGCTAATGGTTTTGCGATTGATTTAGGTTCCAAGGTTGGTTATAGTCGCATTAGTAGGCCCTATGGTATCGTTCGCACGACGCAAGTTGCTTTTGCAAGACATGATAGTGAAGATAATATCATTGGAGTACAGTCTGGTAATTTGTTTGATAAGAAAGGTTGGGGATATATCGGTGCTAATGCCGATTTGGTGTATTCTTTGAATGAGCATACGAGGGCACGTGCTGGTGTTGGCCTTTCTTTGGATGGTGCCGGGAAGAATTCGTGGATAAACGACTTTAACTTTAAAAAACATAATGTTTGGTTTTCGTCTGCCGTTGAATTTTCCTTTTAGAAGCGTGCACAAGTTAGAAGATACTTTGAGGGAAGTTGGTTTGAGGAGGGCAGATTGCCCTCCTTTTGTGTTTTTATTCTGTATTTTATTGACGGGCAGTAGTTTGTAGTTATAGCTATTTCTTCTGTAAAGAAATGTATAAAGTGAAAAATTTATTAATTGTTATTAGTAGCATATTAATTTCGGGATGTATCTGTGGTGAATTTCAGATGCCTGTTTTGAGTATAGATTCTAAGATTGAGTATAATACGGCTTCAATTAGTCGTGGACGCTATTCGATGGGAAAAAATGTAGTACCTAATCTAATAGTTGGCATTCCTGTTTGGGATTCCAGCAAGTTGTCGTTTGGCGTTGAGGGGACTTTTAAAACGAATAGTGCAGCTCCTGGTGGTAATGATGTTTTATTTTTAATTGAATTTAGCCACGATTTGACGGATTTATTTGCCGTTACTTTGGGTTATAGCTATGATTATGGCATCGAGAAGGATTGTCTTGTTCCTTCAGTAAATGGCAGGGCGTTTGCTCTTGTCAATGGTAATGGGAATTTTATTTTAAATTCTAATGGTGGCGATGCCGGTGGCCATGATGATGTTCTGTTTCTGGCAGAGGGTACGGATGCTGTGCGTAAATATGTTTTAGCAAAACGTTTCTATCATGAAATTTACATGAAGCTATGTGCCAATATATTATTGCATCCTGGAGTGTATTGCAAATATGATTTTACTCAGAACAGAGTGAATCTTGGTAGCTGTATTGAGCATACTTTTAATTTGCATGGTTTGGAAGCATCTGGTTTTGCTATTAAATTGGGTGCCGAATTGGGGTATGTTCATATTACAAAGCCCAATGGTATCGTTGGTACGACGCCTGTTATTTGGGAAACTTTAGGTGCGAATGGCATACATAATGGTGTCGAAACTTATGCTAGTAATTTGTTTAGTAAGAAAAGTTGGGTCTATGCCAAGAGTAATGCGGATGTGATTTATTCTGTGAATGAACATATGAATGCTCGTATTGGTGCTTCAGTTGCTTGTAATAGTGCGGCAAATGATTCTTGGGTTAATGCGAATAACGGTAAGAAACATAAGGTGTGGTTTTCATCTGCCATAGAATTTTTGTTCTAAATAGACGGCTTGTAGCGGGATTAGGTGCGATAGGAGAAAAGTTTTATTTTTGTTATTTTGCCTAATAGTTTAGAAGGTGAGAACATTTTTTCTTGCATATTTTAAGTTAATTTGCAGCCTAGATAAGCATTATGGAGCCGCTTAATTTTACGCCAAGATCGCAACAAGTTTTTGTATTAGCGCGGCAAGCGGCTGATCGCATGCACAATAACTATGTTGGGACAGAGCACATTCTCATAGGATTGGTTGAATTGGGACAAGGAATTGCCGTTAATGTACTCAAAAAATTGGATGTAACTTTGGAAATTGTTCGTGAGAAAGTTCAAAAAATCCTTAAAGAACAGCTACGGGATTCTATTTCTCAAACATCTATTCCTTTTATTGAGAATATGCCTTTTACTCCTCGAGTTAAAAAAGTGCTCCTTCTTGCCGCAAATGAAGCTCGTTCCTTACAGCATCCTTACATCGGTACGGAGCATTTACTCCTTGGTATTTTAAGGGAAGGTGAAGGGATTGCCGCAAAAATTCTTGAGAAATTGGGGGTTAATGTTGATCGTTGTCGCCAGGAAATTTTAGAAGAATTGGATCCTAATTTTGCAAGTTCCCATGCGACGGAAGGTGATGCGTTAGTATCGGAAGACTCGTCTTTACCTGCGGAAGAAAGTCAAGTTGCGTCGATGCCAAAATTGACCGCACTGCGTGCGTTTGGTCGAGATTTAACAGCAATTGCGAAGGAAAAAGAATTGGATCCTGTGATTGGACGAACGAAGGAAATTGAACGTGCGATTCAAGTTCTTTGTCGGCGAACCAAAAATAATCCGGCGCTGATCGGCGAGGCAGGAGTGGGTAAGACAGCTATTGTGGAGGGTTTGGCGCAGGCGATTGCCGATGAAAATGTTCCTGATGTGTTGATCGGCAAAAAAATTATTGCTCTTGACTTGGCATTGATGGTCGCCGGCACAAAATACCGCGGACAGTTTGAAGAGCGTCTCAAAGCTGTAATGGATGAGATTAGACGCTCAAAGAATATTATTTTATTTTTGGATGAGTTACATACCATTGTTGGTGCAGGGTCGTCCGAAGGGGCGATGGATGCTTCCAATATTTTGAAGCCGGCGCTATCGCGCGGAGAAATTCAGTGCATTGGAGCGACGACATTGGTGGAGTATCGTAAAAATATTGAGAAAGATGCCGCATTGGAACGCCGTTTTCAATCGATTCAGATTGAACCTCCTTCCAAAGAGGATGCTGTGAAAATATTAAATGGAATTAAGGAGCGTTACGAAGAGTTTCACAGCGTTTTCTACTCAAGTGAAGTTATTGACTGGGCCGTTCAGTTGTCGGATCGTTACATTACCGGGCGGTTTTTGCCCGATAAGGCAATTGATATTATTGATGAGGTAGGAGCGCGAGCTCGTATCAATTCTATGAGTCGTCCATCGAGGATTGAGAAACTTTCTCAAAAAATTGAAAATGTTTGTCGCGAAAAAGAAAAGGCGATTAGTGAGCAAAAATTTGAGGAGGCTGCAAAGTTCCGTGATGAAGAGAAGCAGTTACGAGAAGAGCAGAATAAAGCCCTTAAGAAATGGCGTAATGATAAAAAATCAGTTTGTATTAATATTACGAAAGAGGATATTTGTAGAATTGTTTCCGATTGGACAAAGATCCCCTTAACGCGTATAGAGCAAACGGAGAGTGAAAGGCTATTGCATATCGAAGAAGAGTTACGCGGTATGGTCATTGGTCAAGAGGACGCAACTGAGGTTGTTGCACGTGCATTGCGACGCTCACGCTCGGATTTAAAGGATCCTAAACGTCCAATTGGTTCTTTTTTATTCCTTGGTCCGACGGGGGTTGGAAAGACCCATCTCGCGAAGGTATTAGCGGAGAAAATGTTTGGCAATTCGGATGCACTAGTTCAAGTTGATATGTCGGAATACATGGAAAAATTTGCTGTTTCCCGAATGATTGGTTCACCTCCGGGGTATGTCGGTCATGAAGATGGGGGGCAATTGACTGAAATAATTCGTCGAAAACCTTATTCGGTGGTATTGTTTGATGAAGTGGAGAAAGCTCATCCCGATGTTTTGCAAGTTTTACTGCAGGTTATGGATGAAGGTCATTTGACAGACAGTGTGGGTCGAAAGGTCGATTTCAGAAATACAATTTTGGTAATGACGTCGAATGTTGGTGCCGAGATACTTCAAAAAAATACCACGCTAGGGTTTTGCTTGGGAACATCCGATGGATTTGAGCGAGCAAAAGAAAAAATTTTAGAAGAGGCGAAACAAATATTCAAGCCAGAGTTCCTGAATCGATTGACAGATATTGTCGTATTTCGGTCTTTGGGACATAATGAGTTGGTTAAAATTGTCGATTTAGAGTTCCGCAAAATTGATGAACGAATGAATGCCAAGAAGATTTCCATTCGTTTAAGTGATGATGTTCGTGAGTTTTTGATTAAAAAGGGTTACGATGCAAAGTATGGTGCACGTCCTTTACGTCGAGCTATGGAGCATTACATTGAGGATTTTCTAGCGGAGGAATTTTTAAAGGGTATGCTATCGGAAGGTGCAATGGTTCAGCTAAATTTAGGTGAAAATGAGCAAGTTTTTCTCGAAAATACGGAAGTAAAAACGAAAGAAATGAAAAAGTAGTATCTCCCAATGAGTTTGTTGGGGGTTTGAGAAAAAACTTATTTCTTTTTTATTGTTCCTGTCTCGAGAGGGATTGTAGGTATGTTTCTTGGTTTCGTCAGCCATTTTTCTTGGGCTGATGTATTCTTCGTTTTCGCTTGATGTGATTTTTCTAAAATAAGTTGCATGTTGTGTTGAGGCTGTGATTTTTGTGTTTTTTCCGGAGTTGACTGTTTTTTGTGAGCAATTGTCGGGATACTTTTATGTTTCGATTGTCGTGTTTTTATTAAATTCTCTTCATATTTTTTTAGTCCATTGATTATTCCTTGAACAATTGTTTCCTGAAAAGTTGGATTATTTAGCCTTGACGCTTCATTGTCATTGCTAATAAATCCGATTTCTACTAAAACTCCTGGGCATGGTAATTTTTTGAAGACGGCGAAATTGGCTTTCTTGACACCGCGATCTGTGAGCCCGGTTTCCTTCTGTAAAGCGGAATGTACGCAATATGCTAGAGGTATGTCCCATTGTTGTGAAATTTTCTGGGAAGAATTGTTTTTTGTGTTTTCGAAAAAGTTATCTTTTAGGCGATGTACATAACATTCCACTCCATGGGCCGATGGATTTTGTGCAGCATTTATGTGGATACTTAAAAAAGCATCCGCATTTGCAGCATCTTTTGAACGATCTTTTAGGTCTTTATAAATATCGGTTTGCCGTGTCATTATTACGGTTATTTGCTGTTTTGTTAACCGTTCTTGAAGTAATTGCGCTATTTTTAATGTTAACGTTTTTTCTGAAATATTGAGGCGTTGGTTGACTGCTCCTGAGTCTTTGCCGCCGTGCCCTGCATCGATGACAACCGTTTTTAACTTTGGCGTTTCTCCTGGAACGAGATTCGTTGCCAGTAGCGGTACGAGAACTGACAAATAATCGGCATAACCAATGAAGATTTCTTTATTATTTAATATCGGAATATCTGTCAAATTAATCGGCACATTTTGATAAATAATGTGGTCCTGTTTCGTATCAAATTGTACCGTTGCCCCACCTTTTGTCATCGTCGCTGATCCTTTTCCATTATTTGACAGAATTTTGCTTTGTAGTGATTGGGCAATATCTTTCAACGAGAGATAAGTATTTCCATTAATGGTTAAAAGTGTGAGTTTGGGGTCAGTTTTAGGGGCCTGAATAACCGAAGATTTCTTTGTAAGAGTTTTTTGGGGTAAATTTTTGTTTTCACTCGAAGCTGTTTCTAATATTTTAGGGCAAGACCAAAATACTGTTCCAAGGAAAGTACTCAAAGATAGATATAGAAAAAGTGAAAGTCCAAGAAAAACGTTTGTTTTGTTGTTCCTTATTATATTTTGTTTATTCCATTTTTTCAGCATTAAAGTACAGTATTCTTAATATTCTCCTCGACGTCATGCGCTTGGGGAGTTTGTTTTTGTTTTAGGTTTTTGACAGGAGAATAAATTGCAATAATATTGCGTCCGACTAATTTTGCTCCCATTTCCAGGGTTGCATAGTTAGTGAGATCTGTCGTCATTTTCTGTACTAGCTCGAACCCTAATTGCGTCTGATCTAATTCTCGTCCTTTGAAAAAAACTGAAATTTTTACTTTATTGCCATCATTTAAAAATTCGATAATATGACGCAACTTAGTCGCATAGTCATGTGCTTCTGTACAGAAACGAAATTTTACTTCCTTTATTTTTGTTGCAGCTATTTTGTTCGTTTTTTGTTTCTTCGTTGTTTCATATTGGTATTTACCAAAATTAAGGATACGACAAACTGGGGGCGTTGCATTAGGACTGATTTCGATGAGATCGAGTCCAGCTCGGCGGGCTTCCATTCGGGCTTCCTCGATCGGGACGACGCCAATCATCTCTCCGTTAGCACCAATCAGTCGAACTTCCTGGGCACGAATTTTGTCGTTGTGTCGAATGAACGCTTCCCTTTGCCCTCTTGCATAATTATGTCTTGGTCGATTATTTGACATTAATAATATTTTATTTCCACCTTTACTGTGGGGATTAAAATGTGTTTTTCAATCCTTTTTAAGGTATTTTTCGTTTGCAGCGCTATTCGATGGAGTGACCCTTGTTTTTTAATTAAATTTGGCAGATGGTTTATTCGCGGCTTGACAAATGTCGCACACTGAAAATGATACGCCATATCATATACGTGTTGGGGTTGTAGCTTAGATGGTAGAGCGCGTCGTTCGCAACGACGAGGTCGTCGGTTCGAATCCGATCAACTCCACCAGTTTTATTGTTCTGTTTATTCATTACTGTGTTTGATTATTCCATTCATCTCGTTCTCGGAGGTGCGAATGTTTCTTGTGTACAGAGAGGATTGTGCTAAGCTTAGTCATTGACTTAACTGTGCTATGTTTTTTTTAGAAAGTCTGTGGAATATCATGAATCCCTATTATTTGATGACGATTCTTTTTTGTGACCTCTGCTTTAGGGAATTGTTTGGGGGCCAAGTTTATGGCCAAGAGAATATTCCCGTTTCAGGGCCATTTATTGTTGCTTCTAATCATCTCAGCCATCTCGATCCTCCATTTATTGGTGCCGTATTCCGGCGACGTGAATTGATGTTTCTTGCGCGAAAAACATTGTTTAAGTCTCGGTTTTGGAATTTTTTACTTTCGCGTATTAATGTTATTCCCGTCGATAAGGAAAATTCTGCAGATATTAGTGCGGTTCGAATGGCTCTTTCTTTGCTTAAAAATGGTTTTGGCATTACGATTTTTCCGGAAGGTACACGATCATTGGATGGACATTTTGGTGTGGCACAGCCGGGTATTGGATTTCTTGCCTGCAAGAGTCAGGCTCCCGTACTCCCTGTTCGTATTTTTGGCACCCATAAAATTCTGAAAAAATATTCAACCCTTCCTGATATTCGTCAAAAATCAAAAATTGTCATTGGTGAACCGTTATTTCCTGAGCAATACGATCTATTTCAGTCGGAAAAGGAGCGTTATTTGCTAACTGCCAATTATATTCTTGGTCGGATTAAACAAATCCAGGAACCGCGTTGTAAATTTTGCAATGTTTGTTAGTCTCATTTGAGTCGATAATTTTCGTTTTTAGCATGGAGAATGGAATGCTTTTGATTCATTTTTTTTAAGGGCTGTTTTTTGATTTTTCTTGAATTTTCATATATTGTTTGCGGTTATTTGCTTGCGTTTTGTTTGTATTTTTCAAACTAAGTTTATTGTCCGGTTGCAATGATAGCGAATAATTATATTGAATTTTGTACTCAATTCTATGAAAGTTTATATCGGCGACGGCGTACCGATTTATCAGTCATTCAGATCTTGAGTAATCTTTATGCGTCTCAGGGTGATAAGGAAGGTAGTTTTAAAATGGATCGTCGCCATGTGCGGTTAGATCCGTTAAATCCAATTGCTCATTACAATTTGGCCTGTGGTTTATCGTTGCATGGTAAGACAAGCGCAGCAATTGAATCCTTAGAAACAGCAGTTGCATTGGGATACAATGATTTGCAGTGGATTTGTGATGACGTTGATTTGGATCCTATTCGAAAAAATGAGAAATTTAAGATGTTTTTGGTAAATCATTTTTCAAGGATCTCATCGCCATAGAATATGGGTTTGTTTTTTTTTAAATCGAAAAATGATTCGGTTCCGGTGAGTGATATTGAGCGGAGAACTTTCCGTTTGGATTGTATCCGTTTTATTTTTCAAGGATTTATTGATGCTGAATTCAAGACCTATGTTCTTCTATTTGCCATACGCGTTTTTAATATGCCGAATCGTGTAAAGGGTATTTTGTCGGCGACTGCTTATCTTGGCTTAATCATGGTTCCTTTTGCTCTTAAATTTTTTTCAAAAATTTGGCCCCTTAAAAATAATCAAGCCATTGCGGCTTTGCTCTTTTTGGTTGCAATAAGTATTGCCATTGCCGCATGGACAAAATATAGAGTGGTTTTTTTAGTTTGTATTGCTTTGGCTCAAGTGTCATACAAGTTGACGCTGCCTTTTGTTACGGATATTTATAATCGTAACTATCCTCGGGCGCGGCGTGGGCAAATTGTTGGTACATTATTTACGATTTTGGCCATAGCCGGAGTTTCACTGTCCTATTTTATAGGAAAAATGCTCGATCATTCCTTGGGTAATTATCGCTTCATTTTGGTTGTAGCGGTTTTTTCGGCTTTGGTTTGCTGCCGTATTTTTATGGTAATGCCCAATGGACGAGTGATTGCTGGCGAATCTTCCTTTGTTTTTCGGTCGAGTTTATCTATTTTATTGCATGATAAAGTTTTTTCGTCTATTTTATGCTTATGGTCGCTAATGAGCATTGCGTTTCAAATGATTTTCCCGCTGCGCATGGAATATATCGCGAATGCGAAGTATGGTATTAATTTATCCAATGCCGATATTACAACACTTATGGTGGTTGTGCCAACGATTACAAGAATTACGAGTGCATTTTTTTGGGGAAAGATTTTTGATGCGCAGAACTTTGCTGTGATGAAGATCTTGGTTAATTGCTGTTATTTGGTGAGTATTCCTTTGTTTTTTTTCGGAAAAAGCTTTTTTATTTTAGTACTTTCTGCTACCATTTTAGGGATAGGTTTCACCGGTAATTTGACTGCCTGGCAGCTCTGGGTGACGAAAATTGCACCTTCTTCGGAAAAATTAAGTGCCTACATCAGTATTGATATGATTGTTATGGGATTGCGTGACGCTTTTTCTGCCGGATTGGGATATTATTTACTTTCGAAGTCTTTCTCATTACATACAATTTGCTTAATTTCAACAACTCTAATTACAATTTCGATTGTTGGTTTTTGTTTTTTTATAAAAAGTCCTCGATTACGTTGATAATTTTTGGCTTTTGTTTATTGTTTCTGTGATATCTGTTCCAGTCTTTCGATCCAATACCTGCTAGGTAAGCTAAAAATTAATTTATCGGAATATGTTCTTCGATAATTGCAATGACCTGTTCCAATGTATTTTTCGACGTATCGATAATAATTGTATGGAGATCGGAATAATAACGATCCATGGCGTCACGTTGTTCCACTACGTCTTTTTCACCTTCGCTAGCCCGACGATGGGCGCGAATGTGAGAGTCGGCTGTTAGGAAAAATTTTGCACTTGCTGTCGGCATAATAACGGAGCAAATATCTCGACCTTCCATTACGATGCCTGTGAAATTCATTTTTTTTGCAAATTCAATGAGACTTTGCTGATAGATTTTCAGTTTTTGTCGCAATTCCGGAATACGTGCAAAGGAAGCTACTTTTTGATTGAGCTCTTCCGAATGTAGTTCCATGTGATGAAGAACTTTGCCATTTACGGACAAACGTTCCGAAGTGCTGTCTAATTGTGTTGCAAGAACAAGGCGATTTAGTTCTTCGGGGATGCGTGGATCGGTTACCGTTTGGATGTTTTTTTGTAGAAAATAAAATGTTAGTGAACGGTAATGATCACCGGTATTGATATTCAGGAAACGATGTTTTTTCGCTAAAGCACGTGCCGTCGATGATTTTCCCGATGCTGCCATGCCATCGATGGCTATGGACAGAAAAGGCTTCGAAAAATCAGTGCACATATGTAGGAATTGGTTTCTAAGCGACCAAAAATTGGGAAGAATGCCCTTTCGTGCAATGATTAAGTAATCATTTTTAGGATTTAGATGAGACTGTTCTTCGCGAAATATTTCCCGGAAAATACGTTTAACGCGATTGCGTTCGTGGGCTTTACCGACTTTTTTCCCCACAATAACAGCAAATCGCGACACCCTGTTCGATTGATTTCTTTTTATTTTCACAAAAAAACCACGCCCATTGCAATAGATACTGTTCGTTCGAAATTGTTCGAAATCCGCTTGTTTTTTTATTCGCTGACATTTTTTAAGGCGCATGGCTAGAAACGGGCGACGCTAGCGGATAGTTTTTTACGGCCCTTGCGACGTCGGTTCGATAGTACTTTCCTTCCACCTGCAGTTTTCATGCGGGCGCGAAATCCAAATTTTCTTGCTCTTCTAATTTTTGATGGATTATAGCTCGGCTTCATACGTACTCCAGGAAATGTTAATCAAAAAAATTGTCAAGCCTGAAAGTAAAACTCCCCCAAATGGGGCGATTTTATATAATGGCGGCGAATATGAGATTCTGCAATATAATAATTGACATTTCCTTGCATATTTTTGTAGTAGGAGAAGCTTTAGGCGATGCCCGATAGCTCAGCGGTAGAGCAGGTGACTGTTAATCACTTGGTCGTAGGTTCGAATCCTACTCGGGCAGCCATGGACTATCCCTGTGGCGTAAATTCCTTGTAATTTGCGATGCTGCATTATGCCTGAAATTTGCTTTAAATAAGCGATTTTCGGGGTATTTTAAATTTTTTCACTTTTACGGAGAGAATATACTTTTGGGTGATTTTTGTGGTTTTCTTACTTAAATTCTCTAAAGGCAAGGAACATGACCTAACGGTTTTGGGGTAATTTTTAAATGCTTCATTGATGCCTATTTCGTAACGCAATTCCTTTACCGGCGTCCCGTTTTGGGGTGCCCCCATTCGGGGACGCATCGATTTCCTAGAGCCTCACCATCGTGGGAGAAGAGAGACTCGAACCTTCGATACTATTACTGGCATGCCGGTCTTTAAGACCGGTGCAATAGAGACTCCCATTCAAGAAAACATGAAATAATCTTTTATCGGTTGTAGATAAAGTTAATATCGCGCCCAGTTCGTCTGGCAACTTCCGCTAACATTTCTTCACAATCGAATCGAGTCTCTTCAGAAGCATTCCGAGAACACGGCTTGAAACGCGACTCCATTATTATCGCTCCAGGTGATGGAGTTTCAAACAGGATTCCGCTGCGAAAATCAATATGATCAAAAATGCAAATTGGTTCCGTATGCATACATGGCCATATTGCGCTATTACGTAATTTTGACCTTTCGGTTTCCAATTCTTCCACACTATAGCCATCGACAACCTTGAGGATAGAAGCGAGTCACTGTTCCAAGATAAGCCATTGTTCCCCTAACATAAGATGCCAACAAATCTTTTTGTTCGGGAAAACTACCTGCCCTTCCCATCAAAATATCAAGATATCAAGACTAGAACCCCCAGGAATAGGGTCTTGAAATTTTCGTTTGTAAACGTCCCAAAAGCATTCGCTTCCCACAGAAGTTGCAAAAGGAAAAAATCAATTGATATATCTCTTCTTATGTTCACATATCAATACATTATTATTGGCACAACATCCTCGATGAGAAGTGTCATCGGTAACCTGACGAGGCACGCGTCCCTGGTCTATCCTTAAACTACATTCGGATTTCTTACTAATACAAAGAGCGGCAATGGCATACACTAGCAACGACGGCACCAAACTTTTTCTTACATTGTTTTTCATTTTTTATTCTCCATTGCCTAAAAATTCATATGCGAGATGATAATTTGCGGCGGACCTCATAATTTCCATTCCTGTAGCTTTCATTCCTTCTAAATCTTCAAAATTACAACCATCTTCTTTGTAACCAGCTGCTACCCATAAATGTTTTAACGGTTCCAAATTTCTATCAGCAAATAGAGTCTCAGCGTAGATCAACATAATTGCCAAACTGTATTGAAACCCACCGAGGGTTGTTATTTTCGCAATTCGCCTTGGGTCAATGCCCTTATGCTCCTCTAAAATTCCTATCCATCGGTTGCAGAGGTCAGAAAAAAATTGAGGATTTACTCTATCTGAAAACAACATACCTGTAATGTCATAGGACGGCCCTTCGAAGATTTTACAAATATTTCCCCATGTTGCGAGATCTCCCCATACTGCTACAATTGCTGCGCGTTCACCCGCGATTTCCGCTTTTATCGCATTTATTTTATCTTCCTCTTCCATTACTTTTTCCGTTATTTGTTGTCTATATTCTTCGAAAACGGCAGGAAAAGCAGAAAGCTTTGTTTCATTACTCCCCGGGATACTTTTGATCCAATTAAGCATCATTTGCACTAACATTCCTTCGTTCAAATCCGAAATCTGAAGATTTTGTCGCAATTGTTGCAATGCTACAGAATCTTCCATAGACGCTGATACTTCAGAAGAACAAAAAAGACCAATACCTATTAAATATTTAAAATAAAGCCTAATCAGGCGACTCCCATAATATGGCCATAATATTTGGCAAGACATTTCGTTGAAAATGCATGCGAATGGTGATTTTTAATGAATTTTTAATAATATGAAAGTATTGAATTCGATTATTTCCTGCCGTGGGGCAATTTTTTTTAGTTAAAACAGAAAATTTTCAGGTTTTTGGTTCGGATTTACAAATTTCCACCGAATAAATAGGTAAAGAGGCAAATTGTCGACCGGCACAACCGGCTTCGATACCGCTGACGCGTGAAACGTAAGCAGTTGCCGATTCAGCACTGCCAGTGTCAGCGGCCGCCAGTGGCGGCGACCATACTGCGCTGACAACGTCAGCGCTGATACCAGCCGACGGAGTCGGCTCTATCGCAGTCGGCCGTGCCGACCGGCTTCTTTTAAAGATCAGAAATTATGAGTTTACTACAAAATATAACAACGGGTAGGGAAAATAAAGCCCCCCGCGTATTAATCTATGGATTCGGAGGGATCGGGAAAAGTTCTTGGTCCGCAGGTGTACCTAATCCGATTTTTATCTAAACGGAGGACGGCCTGAACGGCATCGATTGCTGCAAGTTCCCATTGGCAAAAGATTTCGACGAGGTAAAGTCGGAGCTCAATACGCTCCTAGAGGAAGAGCACAGCTTCCGGACCGTGGTGATCGATTCAGTGGATTGGCTAGAGCGCCTCATTTTTGAGGATGTATGCAGGGAATTCGGTGTGCGCAATATCGAGCGTGCTGACGGGGGCTATGGCAAAGGCTATGTTCATGGGACCGATCGCTGGCGAGAAGTGCTGGGAATCCTCGACGAATTGAGGAATCGGAAGGGAATGGTCGTCATTCTCATCGCCTACGCAAAGGTCGAGCGTTTCGAAGATCCCGAAAACATCGCCTACGATCGCTACGTGCCCCGATTGCACAAGTTTGCGGCGGCAGTTCTCACGGAGTGGGTGGATAACGTATTCTTTGCTACGACGAAGTTTCGCGTACAGAGGGAAACATTCGGATTTTCCGGGGAGCGTGGGATCGCGTCACCGATCGGTGCCGATGGGGGAGAGCGCATCATTCGCACGGTTGGAAGTCCGGCTTGTGTTGCCAAAAATAGAGTTGGTCTGCCCGCTGAAATCCCGCTTTCTTGGCCGGCATTCATAGAAGCATACCAAGCCTGTACAGAAACGAACAATCAAATCAAATTAACAAAATAAATATCTATGATGGTTACACTAAATTTTAACGCAAACGAAGTCATGCCAAGGAGCAACTTCGAGCCGGCACAGCCGGCTTCGATAAAGCTGGCTTCGCCAGCAATAATCAGCGCTGACGCTGTCAGCGCTGGATCGGCAGAGGGCGACGCCACGGGCGTCAGCTGTATGGCCGCCGACCCCGTCGGCCCGGCATTCATAGAAGCATACCAAGCCTGCACAGAAACGAACAATCAAACCAAATTAACAAAATAAACATCTATGATGGTTACACTAAATTTTAACGCAAATGAAGTCGTGCCAAGTGGTAATTTCGATCCGATTTCCGAGGGCTGGTACCTGGCCGTCATCACGGACAGTGAAATGAAGGAAACCCGCGATGGCATGGGGAAGTATCTGAAAATGTGCTACGAGATCATCGAAGGTGGACACAAGGGAAGGCGAGTTTGGAACAATCTCAATTTGGTCCATTCGAATCCTATCGCCGTTGAGCTGGCGAAGGCGGACCTGTCGGCAATTTGCCGAGCGGTGGATGTCATTGCGCCGACGGACTCCGGCGAACTCCATAATCTTCCGCTTCTCATCAGGATCAAATGTCGGACGAATAAGGTCGGTGCTATCGTAAATGACGTGCGTGGTTACAAAGCCCGCGGGGCAGTGCCCCGTGCCATGGAAGGGGGCGCTGCCTCCTTAACCCCCTGCCAGGGAATCCATCCCCTTACCGACGATCAATCACCCATTGCATGGAAACGAGGTTAATTAAAATTATGGAAATAACACTACCCTGGCCGCCGAGTCTGAATCACTATTATCGGCATGTTGGTCCCAAAGTGCTTATCAGCAAAGAGGGCTGGCAATATCGAAGGAAAGTGGCCAAGCAGCTCGGCAATGATGAAAATTTAACGATGTATGAATGTCCCATCGAGCTTTCGATGGAATTATATCCGCCGGATAATCGCAAGCGAGATGTCGATAATTCGCTAAAGAGCTGTTTAGACGCGCTCATGTATGGCAAGCTCTATGCGGATGATAGCCTGATTAGGAAACTCGTTGTCGAGAAGAAACCCTCGTCGCCGCCCCAAGGGACGGTCGTCGTCAGCGTAAAAGCATGCGATAACGTTTGTGATTACAAAGCCCGTGAAACGGCAAAGCTCGAATCGGCAACTGCTTACGGCTTATGCGATAGCGGTATCGTTGTCGACCGTGTCGACAGGAGGACAATATGACCGATAAAACTTTGATAACAAAAGCACTGAAGCTGTGGTTTGAACCGGGCGATGTATTCGAAATACGGGCACTCGATGCCATTACGACAGATTATCGCAGACCCCACGTGGAGTCGGGGTACTTCGACTATGAACATATCGATACAGCCGCAAAGGAAGTCGCTAAGCTATGCTCCTATGGAGGAGTATACGTCACGATCAATCCCGTAAATCCGGACCTGTTAGCGCGCGCTTGCAACCGGATGAAGTACGCCGGTAAGACGCCAGCGACCGGCGATGGGGACATCCTCCGCCGCCGTTGGTTGCTCATCGATTGCGATGCGGTACGGCCGGCGGGCATATCGAGTACGGACGCAGAACACGAAGCCGCCCTAGCAAAAGCTCGGGAAATCCGGGATCATTTGACGTCCCTCGGCTGGCCGGAGCCGATCATGCTCGACAGTGGCAATGGCGCCCAAATGACCTATCGGATCGACCTGTCCAGTGACGACGGCGGATTGGTTTTGCGGGTATTAGCGGCGCTTTCGGTCATGTCCGATGATCGGGTGAAGTTGGATGTGACGGTGTGTAACCCGGCTCGAATCTGGCGTCTCCCCGGTACCATGAATTGTAAGGGAGACTCCACGGAGACTCGTCCCCACCGGCCGGCACGGCCGGCTGACAGTGTCAGCTTCCATACCGGCAAAGCCCGAGTCGTCAGCAGTTGCCAATACGCTGCCGACCCTGTCGGCGTCGGCTTGGACTCTGAGTATAACAACATTATAGCTGGCCAAAAGCCAGCTCTATCGACGTCGGCTGTGCCGACTGCTGGCGAAGCCAGCTCTATCGCAGTCGACCGTGTCGACATGGAAGCCGCCAGTGGCGGCATCGTCACAGAAGATCAGCTGATGCAAGTGGCAGGGTCGGTTGCGGGGGCGTCGGACCGGCAATGATTGACGTCTCGGGCTATGCCGCTGCTGGCCAAAAGCCAGCTTTTTTGCTGGCGAAGCCAGCTCTATCACTGTCGACTGTGTCGACATGGGTTGAAAAGTACTGTCCGGAGCTCGGCGAGCCGAAGCCGTGGAAGGACGGATGGAAGTGGGTGTTCGACGTCTGCCCGTTTAATCCGGACCACAACGATCGCTCGGCCGTATTGATCCAGGAACCTTCCGGTGCAATGTGCTTTAAATGCCACCACAACGGCTGTGCCGGCAACGATTGGCATAAACTACGCGCATTGAAGGAGCTGACAGTGTCAGCTTCCATTGAGCCGACTTTGTCGGCTGAGTTAGGGCAAAGTTCCGGACCGGCAAGGACTTACGGATTACGCGAAGCGGTATGGGAGCCGCCACTGGCGGCCGACTCGGGCTATGCCGCTGCTGGCCAAAAGCCAGCTCTATCGCTGCCGGCCGTACCGACATCGCTGCCGGGTGATTTCGATTCGGGCTTTGCCCGTATGGAAGCCGACCCTGTCGGCCTGGCCGTGCCGGGGTTTATTAATGACGTTATTGATGTGTCGATGGCGACTGCTCCCTATCCCAATCGCGTGTTGGCGTTCACCGGTGCGCTCGCACTTTTAGCGTTCCTGATGGGCCGGAAGTTCTGCGATCGGCGTGACAATCGCAGCAATTTGTATCTAATTGCATTGGCGGATCCCGGAACGGGAAAGGATTATCCGCGCAAGGTCAATTTTGATATCGCATACCAGATCGGTCTGGGAGGGAGCATTGCGGATACATTCGCATCCGGCGAGGGGCTGGAGGATGCACTGGCGATGCATCCGTCCATGCTGTTCCAAGCGGACGAAGTGGATGGGCTTTTCAATGTCATGAAGTTCGGCAAAGATATCCGGGCGGCATTGATCAACGAGAAGTTGCTTAAGTTTTATAGCGCATCCAATACCATTTATCCGCTACGGAAGCGGGCGTTATCGCGCATTAAAACAGATAATGACAACAATGTGTCGACCATCGTTAACCCCAATCTGGTGCTGTACGGGACCGCCGTCCCACGGTACTTTTATGAGGCGTTGTTCCGGCGGGTGCTCGAAAATGGCTTGACTGCCCGCTGTCTCGTCATCGAGGCCGGGAAACGGAGTATGGCCGGCGATCCGAAACCCATCGCCATTCCGGAGTCCGTTTTATCCGCTGCGAGCTATCTCCGCGATGTTGGCGCTGACAGTGTCAGCTTCCATACAGCTGACGCCCGTGCTGGAGCTCTCTCTAATGTCGAATCATTGCTGGCCAAAAGCCAGCTCTATCGCAGCCGGCCGTGCCGGCCGTGCGGTAATTTGGCAACGGAATTCCCGAAGCCGATTGTCGTCGAGGAAGATCCTAAGGTCACGGAGCAGCTCATGGATACCCGCAGTGCGTTTGACGCGCTGATCGAGTTCTATGACCTACGCAATGAAAAGACGGCGAGAATGCTCTGGTGCCGGGCCTTCGAAAAGGTGTGTAAATTGGCGATGCTCCACGGCATATCAAGTGATGTGTATCATCCGCGAATTACGCTTAAAGGGGTGCAGTGGGCTCAGAAATTGGTGGAGCACCTGACGGAGCGGATGCTGTTCATGGCCGATAATTACGTCTACGAGAACCCATTCGACGGGAAGTGTAAGAAGGTGGAACGCATCCTACAGGGCGCAGGAGGCATGCTACGGCACGGCGTACTGCTCAGGACATGCAAAGAGCCCTCTGATGAGTTCAAACGGATCATTACCACGCTGGAGGAAAATGGTACGCTCCATAGGTATCTTGAAAGGACCAAAACGAAGACAGCAGTCGTATATAAACTCCTATAAATAATTCGAAATTGTTCCCATTGTTCCGATTTTGGGAACAATAAACAAGAAATAATACTAAAAAGAGATGAAATCGGAGAATAGTTTCTTGAGACCCAGAACAATTTGGGAACAATTTAAAGGCCCTGTAACCCGCATAAATAATAATAAAAATAAATATATATATATATAATTCTCTAATTCTCTCTTACGCTCTCCCGCGTATAAAAAGTGTGTGTGCGCGTATATATAGGAGGATTATGGAAAGATTGCGTAAAAACTCCGTCAAAATTGATGGTTCCCCCCTAAAAAACGAGTTCCTGAGGGCGGCGGAAGGAGTCGAGAATCACAACAAAGTTGGCATTTGGCTCTTCAACATCCGCGCCGCCAGTGGCGGCTTCCATGTCGACACGGTCGACTGCGATAGAGCTGACTTCGCCAGCAATGGATCGGCAGTTGCTGACGTTCGCGCGTCAGCGGTATCGAAGCTGGCCGTGCCGGCCAAACCGATTTAACGAAAGTAATACCATGCAAATTAAGATAAAAAAGATTAACGAAATCATCCCTTACGAAGGTAACCCGCGGTTCAACGATGAAGCCATCGACGCAGTCGCCCAATCGATCAAAGCGTTCGGTTGGCGAAACCCAATCATCGTCGACAAGGACCATGTGATCATCGCCGGTCATAGCCGATTAAAAGCGGCTCAAAAGTTGAGCTTGGGTGAGGTTCCGGTCCATGTTGCCGATGATCTGACGCCCAGTCAGGTCAAGGCCCTTCGCATCGCCGATAACAAAACCGCCGAGCTTTCCGAGTGGAATTACGAACTGCTACCCATCGAACTAAAGGATCTGGACAGCGCGAACTTCGATTTATCGCTGTTGGGCTTCGATAGCAATGAATTGGAAGAGCTGTTAAAGGGCAATGAATTGGTGGAGGGCGAAACCGACCCAGACGATGCGCGAGAAGTACCTGAACGGTCAAATAGCGTCAAGGGCGAAGTGTACCAACTGGGCGAGCATGCGCTGATGTGCGGCGATGCGACATGTATGGCCGATATCCAAAAGTTGATGAATGGAGAGACCGCCGATCTCTGGTTAACGGATCCGCCCTATAACGTTGCCTATGAGGGCAGTGAGGGGATGACGATCCAGAATGATGCCATGGAGGATGGCCAATTCCGAAAATTTCTGCATAATGCCTTCAGTAACGTCAAGGGTGTGCTTAGGCCCGGTGGTACGTTTTATGTTTTTCATGCTGAAGCGGAAGGCCACAATTTTCGCTGGGCGTTGATCGAGGCCGGTTTCAGGATCCGCGAGTGCCTGATTTGGGTGAAAAATGCATTTGTCCTGGGCCACAACGACTATCACTACAAACACGAACCGATTTTGTACGGCTGGAACGATGGTGCGGCGCACGAATGGTTTGGAGACCGCTCGCAAACGACAATTTTGGAGTATGATCGACCGCAAAAGAGCAACCTGCATCCCACGATGAAGCCCGTTGAAATGCTCACCTATCTCCTGGGCAATTCTTCGAAGCGTAACGGCGTCGTGTTGGATACGTTCGGTGGCTCTGGGAGTACCCTAATTGCGGCGGAGCAGATGAGGCGAAAATGCCGCATGCTGGAACTCGATGAAAAGTATTGCGACGTCATTCGCCGCCGCTGGGCGGAATTCAAACACGGAGAGGATTGTGATTGGCAGAAGCTGACACCGGCGATTGCAAATGAAAGGGAGCGATAAAATGGAGACCAAGACCCCACTTAATCCGTTGGCCCTGAACCCGGACGACCTGGTGATGATCCTCAAGAAATCCGGCTGTCAGATGATGACGGTGGAACTGCTGCGGCGGCCGCCAGTGGCGGCTTCCGTACCGCTAACGCGTAAGTCGCGAGCCATTGCCAATCCAGCGCTGATACCAGCCGACAAAGTCGGCAAGACGGAGGCCGACACTGTCGGCGGTGGCTCTGGGAGTACCCTAATTGCGGCGGAGCAGATGGGTCGAAAATGCCGCATGCTGGAACTCGATGAAAAGTATTGCGATGTCGTTCGCCGCCGCTGGGCGGAATTCAAACAGGGAGAAGGCTGTGATTGGCAGAGGCTGACATCGGTGATTGCAAATGAAAGGAAGCGATAAAATGGAGACCAAGACCCCACTTAATCCGTTGGCCTTGAACCCAGACGACCTGGTGATGATCCTCAAGAAATCCGGCTGTAAGATGATGACGGCGGAACTGCTGCAGCGGGATATCGATGCAGGGATGCCACCTAACGGCGATGGTACGATCAATTTGGTCATGTATGTCGCGTGGATGATGAAGGAGCTCAATGAACCCGAATAAACTACGTCCATCGGAATTGATCCGACTGATCAACTCCACCGAATTCGGCGGCGTTATACACGAGCGGCGACTGCGTGCCCAACGGGAACGGGCAGGATTTCGAATCACCGACGATGCCAGCGCCGCAACCGTCAATCTGTTCAAATACGCCGCGTGGTTGCGGGAGCAATTGCACGCTCGGCAAACATTTAAGCCGAAAACCTATGAGGACAAAAAAAACCTCGAACGGAACAGAAATATGGCTATAGCGCTGGCCGGACGTGATATCGGAGAGCTACCTCCCGTGGCCGATAGGGAGCGTAAGATTCAATGCCGATGCGATTTTAAGAAGTTCTGCGAAACCTATTTTTCGGCGACGTTTAGCCTGCCCTGGAGCGACGATCACCTAAAGGTGATTTCCAAGATCGAGACAGCCGTGTTACGGGGTGGATTATTTGCGATGGCGATGCCCCGCGGTTCGGGAAAATCCAGTCTCGCCGAAAGTGCTGCGATCTGGGCGATGCTCTATGGCCACCGCGAATTTGTGGTTTTGATTGGTGCAACGGAGTCTGCCGCCGTCGAGATGTTAGAATCGATCAAAACCGAATTGGAGGTGAACGAATGCTTGGCGGCAGATTTCCCGGAGGCCTGCTTTCCCGTACATGCCCTCGATGGCATCCACAATCGATGTAATGGCCAACTATACAGAGGGGAACGAACGCGTATCACCTGGACGGCCAATGAACTTGTTTTGCCGACGATCGAAGGTAGCCCAGCGAGTGGCGTCACGGTCCGCGTTGCCGGTATCACCGGGCGCATTCGTGGCATGAAGTATAAGCGCCCCGATGGCCGCAGTGTTCGTCCGAGTTTAGTGATTATCGATAACCCCCAAACGAGCGAATCCGCCGGCAGCCTGGAGCAAACGCGTAAACGTGTCCGTATACTTGCGGGCGATATTTTGGGCCTGGCGGGTCCGGGGCAGAAGATCTCCGGAATCATGCCCTGCACGATTATCCGTCCCGGTGACATGGCGGATATCATTCTCGATAGGCAAAAGCACCCCGATTGGAACGGCGAACGGACGAAGATGCTGTATCAGTTGCCGAAAAACATGGCCCTTTGGAGCCAATATGCCGATATTCGTGCGGAATCCCTGCGAACGGAGGGCAATTTTCAACGGGCAACGGATTTTTATGCTGCCCATCGGGAGGCAATGGATGAGGGTGCCATCGTCGGTTGGGAAGCGCGCTACAATGATGACGAGATTTCCGCGTTGCAGCACGCGATGAACCTCAAACTGCAGGACGAAGCGTCATTCCAAAGTGAGTACCAGAATGATCCATTCCCCGACGACATGGAGAATGATTCGCTGCTATCAATCGACGAAATTGCGGCTAAAATCAACGGTCTTCCGGAGCGAATCGTGCCGTTATACTGCGACCACATCACGGCATTTATCGACATCCAAAAGGCATTGCTGTTTTATACAGTTGTGGCCTGGGGCGAGGATTTTACCGGTGCCGTCATCGATTATGGTACCTGGCCGAAACAAAATGCTCGCGAGTTCACGCTGGCAGGGGCGAATCCGACGATCCAATCACTCATCCACACCGGAGGCTTGGAGGGCAGCATTTATAAGGCATTGGAGCGGCTGACAGGAGCGTTACTGGGAGCAGAGTGGCAACGGGAGGATGGGGCGTTATTGAAGATCGAACGCGCGATGATTGATGCCAATTGGGGGACTTCAACGGATGTCGTCTATCAATTTTGCCGGCAAACGGCTTACTCGGGGATCATTTTGCCGTCGCACGGGCGCTACATTGGTGCGAGTTCTAAGCCGATGACCGAATACCGAAAGCAGCCCGGTGACCGATTGGGCTTCAATTGGATGGTGCCCAATGTCGCTGGAAAACGGGCAATCCGCCATGTGATTTTCGACTCTAATTTTTGGAAATCCTTCATCCATGTACGTTTAGCAGTACCCATTGGTGATCATGGAAGTTTATCGTTTTTCGGCCGTTATCCTGACCTGCATCAGCTCATTGCGGAGCATCTCACGGCGGAGTATCGCGTAAAAACCGTGGGCCGAGGCCGGGTCGTTGATGAGTGGAAAATACGCCCCGAACGGCGCGATAACCACTGGCTCGATTGTTTAGTCGGTTGTGCCGTGTGCGCTTCAATGCTTGGAAGTACTCTGCCTGAATTTAAACCGGCAAATCGCGTTAAGGCACGTTTATCGGCGATTCAATCCGGTGAGCTAACGGAGGCAAATTTCATGGCAAAAAGAACCGCATTACGGCTTTCCGAAGTGCAAAAAAATAGGCATTTAAAGGTAGATTATTGAGGACTCGCTATATTAATCATAACCGTCCTTTGTTATCACACTGTTGATACTATCGTGTAAACAAAAATGTCAAGCAATAATAAAACATGATAAAAAACGAAAAATTTTCAGATTTTTGGTTCGGATTGGAAAATTTCCACCGAATATATAAGTAAAGAGGCAAATTGTCTTTCAAAATTATGAACGAAAAAAACAAGGACAGTCTTGAGAAAGATATCCGCGAAAATGCGGCAAAACCGAAGTCGGTGGAGATCGATGGACAGAAAGTCGAGCAGCACTCGCTTTGGGAACAGATTAAGGTCGATGAGTACCTAGCAAAGAAGAAAGCAATGAAGTGCAAAAATGGAGGCCTGAAAATCGCCTATATGTAGCACTCCGGAACCAATTGATACCACCATGTTTACCCGAATAAAGCATTTATTTAAGCCACACAAGCCCTCAAGAAGGAATCTGTCCGTTGAAGCCCGATTTGATGCCGCTGAAACCAACAAAAATAATGTGCGCCATTGGGCCATGGCCGATTATATGTCGGCGGATCAGGAGGCTCGTCCCGAGGTACGTAAGACTTTGCGCTAACGCTCCCGCTATGAGATTGCAAATAATTCCTATGCAAAGGGAATCGTTCAGATGCTCGCGAATGACACGATCGGGACAGGTCCGAGGCTACAGATTTTATCCAACGACGAACCCTGGAATAATGAGGTTGAGCTCGGATTT
>JAIRRZ010000038.1 GCA_031255715.1 Puniceicoccales bacterium | reverse complement strand
AATAAACACCCCCCCCCCCCGGGCCCCCCCGGGGGGCGGGGGTCTCGGCCCCCCGGACGTCCGGCACCTGGGGCGTTGCCCGCGGTGCCGGACGCAACCCCGGTCCAGGGGATGGATCCCCTGGCGGGGATTCCTAAGGGCGCGCAGCCCTTAGGGAAAGTCGCAAAAGAAAAATCCGTTAAAATAAACGCTTTACGTCCAGGCAATTTTATTAGCATCCATCCTATGTCCATTGAAATTTTACCTGGTTTTCGCGAATTTTACCCAGAAACTTGTTTTGAAAGAAATTTTATTTTTGAAAAAATGCGTCAAGTCTGTCAAAATTTTTGTTTTACTGAATATGATTCACCAATCCTTGAACCATTGGAACTTTTTACGGAAAAATCCGGTGAAGAAATTGCGGTGCAATTGTTTAATTTTGTAGATCGCGGAGGGCGTGCAGTAGCGCTTCGTCCCGAAATGACACCTGCCGTCGCACGTATGATTGGCTCAAAAATTCACACATTGAAGCGACCATTGAAATGGTTTTCCATCGAAGAAAACTTTCGTTATGAGCGCCCACAAAAAGGGCGATTACGTTCTTTTTACCAACTCAATGTGGACATTTTTGACGAAAAGAACATCCATGCCGATGCGGAAATTATTGCTCTAGCAATTACGATTTTGCGATCGTTTGGACTTACCGTAGATGATTTTCACGTACGTTTAAGCGATCGTAATCTTTGGACTCTTTTATTGCATGGGCTCGCTGTACCGGAAAATTTAATCACCAATGTTCTATCGATTGTGGATAAAATGGAACGCGAATCCCGCGATGAAATTATGCAAAAATTAAATGCTTTTCATTTGGATAGCGCTCAGCTTTTGGAAAATATTGCAACCTTTCAGACCATACGTACCGTGGATGATTTGGAAAAATTTTTGCAAGCAATATTAAAAAAATCAGACGAGGAAGTAGTTTTGCGTTTGGGGCAGCTGCGGTTACTATTGGCACGGTTGAAACATTTCGGCCTAGCATCTTTTGTAACGCTCGACTTCAGTATTGTCCGTGGATTAGCTTATTATACGGGATTTGTTTTTGAAATTTTCGAACGTTCAGGAAAATCACGCGCCCTTGCTGGCGGAGGGCGGTACGATGATTTGATCGAAAAATTCGGCTACTCTAAAACGGCAGCCGTTGGACTTGCAATCGGTGATGTCACCTTGGGAAATGTGCTAGCGGACCGACATTTAATACCGACATTTGATCCCATAGCTGACCTATTCATAGTCTTTGATCCACAGAGTGAAGCCATTGCAATGGGGGATGCCTACGATCTGAGGAGTCGCGGATTTTCCGTAAACTATGTTTTAAAAGATGGACTTTCCATTGATAAACATTTCAAACAAGCAATTAAGGCGCGTTGGGTTGCGCAATATACTGACAACCAAGAAAATATTATTTTACGTAATATCGCTCAACGAAAGGACTATCCCATACACCATTTTGAAATTATATCATTCCTATGATCGACAGTGAATTTCTTTTTCAACAGTTAAAAACAGTAGAAGATCCCGACGTGCATGTGAACGTGATCGATCTTGGTTTAATTTATGGCATCGAAGAAAGTGTTGACGGCCATATTTTGGTGGTGATGACGCTAACCTCGGCGAATTGTCCAATGGGTGATTTTTTAATTGAATCCATAAAGCAGACAATTTTATCGATTTATCCAAACCGTGAAGTTGTGGTCAATTTAATTTGGGATCCGCCATGGAACCAAGATATGATCAGTGAAGTTGGAAAAATGGAACTGGGAATATTGTAAAAATGAAATGCCTAGATCGATATATTTTTACTAAATTTGCAAAAAAATTTCTTTTATTCTTCATTACCGTAACAATATTACTGACTCTTGATGATCTTTTCTCCAACCTTGGAACATTTTTGGAGCATCATGCAATCCATGGGCAAGTGTTGCAATATTATTTTTGGCATGGAGCTGTTTTATTGCCACTCACATTACCGCTAGCATTTTGCTTAGCGCTTTTATTTGTTTTTTACGGTATGCATAAGGCACAGGAAATTGTGGCGCTACTGTCTTCGGGTATCAGTTTTTTTAGAATCACACGTATTTTTTGGCTCTTGGCGCTTTTGTTTTCCCTAATTCTTTTGTGGGGTAATTTTGGATTTATTCCCTATGCGCAAAAGCACTCCATGATTTGCTATGAAAAAATTTTATCAAAAAATGAAAAAATTCACGAATTAAAGCATTTGTTACTCAGTACCACACGGCGGTTATGGTATATCAATCGCTATGATAAAAAAAACCAACAAGCGTTTGATCTATCCGTCCACGAATATGATGGGAATGGCAATGAATATCGGCGAATTATCGCCAAGATGGGAAAATTTGATCCAGAAAATCACTTTTGGACCATGCAAAATGGTCGTGAAATTTTCATAGATCCATCCTCGCGTGTTGTACAGAAAGTGAATATTTTTTCTGAGCGAAACTTTACAACGCTGACCGAATCTCCGAAAATTATGGAAATTATGCATATGCCTTCCCGGAATCTTTCCTTACCACAACTAAAACAGGTGATTGCATTTGAAAATGAGCAAAAAATGGAAGAAAATGCCAGATATAAACTGCGCATTTTCGATATTATTTTCTATGCGTTTTCCTGTTGTTTGTTCACGGCTATTGCTCTTCCTCTACTTTTTTCCAGTCCGCGCACCATTTCCCTTAAAAATATAACAAAGCTTGTGGTTTATATTGTTTTTTTTCTATGTTTTTACCACATCATCCATATTTTGGCAGAAGATGGAAGTATTTCATGGGGCCTAGCCATTGCAATTCCTCTAGTCTGTGTTTTACTTTGTTGCCTATTCTGGTTAAAAAAAATATTTTAATTTGAACTAAAAAGTTTTATTTTTTTGACGATTTTTAATTAAATCGTAAAATGTTTAATAGACATGTGGATTAGGCATATAATGGATTACATTTTCCCGCGCTATTGTTGTATCTGCGGAGAATTTTTGAGAGCGGATCATTTTCGTTATCTTTGTGAAGCATGTGTTAAAAAAATTATTCTAACCGGTGAAAATATTTGTGTGAAATGTGGCCATGATTTTGGAGAAATTATGGCAAAAACACAATCACTTTGTCCCCGCTGCTTATGCTCAAAATTTCAATTTATTTCCCTGCGTTCGGCCGTGCGATTGACCCACATAACGCGACGCATTATTCATCAATTGAAATATAAACATGGCGAATATTTAGCGGAAGACTTCGCAAAAATTATGCAGAAAAATAACACTTTTATGGCCCTATTGCAAGATAGCGTACTGATTCCCGTTCCCCTTCATTGGAAACGAGTTTTTAAAAGAGAATACAATCAAAGTGAAATTATTGCAAAATTCTTACAAAAATTGTCCTCCAATATGGAGGTGCTTCCCCTGTTAAAACGTACACGCTATACGCCTCCTCAGGTTGGATTACGTATCCATGAACGTCGACAAAATGTAAAAAAAGCTTTTAGCATTAATCCTAAAATTAAAATTGATCGCAATCGAAAATTGGTGGTTTTTGATGATATTTTCACGACGGGTTCAACAATTAATGAATGCTGTAAAGAACTCCGCAGGCATGGCTTTCATAATATTTATGGGGCAACATTCACTCAAACTTCTAAAAATTAATATTTTTCAATTTGCCTTGTGGTTGAAAATTTTTACAAATTAATCATGGATAATGATTTTTCTGTGTTCGTCGGTTTCGATGGATTTATTGACCATATTTTTGCCGCTGTCGATCAGCGTTTTGGTCCCGGAAATAATTTTCAAAAAATTAAAAAAATTCATCAATTTGCAGAACGAATCGCCAATGCCTCCGGAAAAAGTACCAATATCGAACTCTTTCCCATCGAACAACGCATTGGTGGTAATGGTCCAATTTTAGCCCAAACAATTGCATTTTACGGCTCTCAGGTTCAACTCATGGGTGCCTTGGGTACCCCATTGAATGCCATCTTTCAACGGCTTTCACCGAAAATAAATCCAATTTCAATAGGTAATCCAGGCACCACAAATGCCATCGAATTTGAAGATGGCAAACTACTCCTCGGTGTTACCTATCCCCTCGATCATATTAAACTTGAAAATATTTTACCGTACATTCAAAAAAATAGTGAAAAAATTTTCGCATGTAATGCTTTTTGTTTTACAAATTGGACAATGGTGGTTCATCTAAATGAAATTTTAACGTTTTTTTGGAATCATATACAGGAAGATCGTCAAAAATTTTGCTTCTTTGATCTCGCAGATCCCGAAAAACGCTCCGCCAATGATATCTACAATGTACTCCAGTTGATTCAACTTTATTCACAAAAATGTACCACAATCTTGGGGCTTAATCTAAAGGAAGCAGAACAAATCGCTGCCGTTCTTCAAAAACGTCAATTAACTGAAAATGTTGTAAATTTTAAACAGTACAATATCCAAGAACTTTGCCAGTTTATTCAAGCTCAAACGAAAATCGATGAAGTTTTAGTTCATGATATTGCCCATTGTGCCGCCGCAACTTCATCGAATGTTTCCTATGTGGACGGATTTTTTGTTGAACATCCTAAAACAACAACAGGTGCTGGCGATCATTTTAATGCTGGATATTTACTCGCTAAGTTGCAAAAAAAATCCCTCCACGATTGTCTTTTTCAGGCCCATAGAATTGCTGGTCACTTCGTCGCAACCGGTACTTGTCTAAGGGCTGCGCGCCCTTAGAATCCCCGC
>JAIRRZ010000014.1 GCA_031255715.1 Puniceicoccales bacterium | reverse complement strand
CCATACCCCGCAAGGAGTCCGGACTCCTTGACCTCGGTACGCGGCCGAACCATGCGAAAACTTCGCATGGGTCGGCCGCACAGGTCTTTAATTAAAATATTAAAGCCCCGCCCGCGGCGAAGCCGCGGGCGGGGGCCTCGGACCCCCCCGGTCGTCCGGCACCACGGGCAGCGCCCGAGGTGCCGGACGCAACCCCGGTCCAGGGGATGGATCCCCTGGCGGGGATTCCTAAGGGCGCGCAGCCCTTAGGGGGGAGCTGAATATGGGGCGCTGCCCCATACCCCGCAAGGAGTCCGGACTCCTTGACCTCGGTACACGGCCAATCCATGCGAAAATTTCGCATGGTTTGGCCGCACAGGTCTTTAATTAAAAATATTAAAGCCCCCGCCCGCGGCTTCGCCGCGGGCGGGGGTCTAGGACCCCCGGTCGTCCGGTACCTCGGGCGGCGCCCGTGGTGCCGGACACAACCCCGGTCCAGGGGATGGATCCCCTGGCGGGGATTCTAAGGGCGCGCAGCCCTTAGGGGAGTTACATTCTAAATATAAAACCAAAACTTTTGCCCGTAATAGTTGAAGCCCCAATAATTGTGACAGCAAGAAAAGTCATAGCCCAAACACCGAGTGCACAGGCAAGAAATGGACCATTACCGAGCATATGAACGAGTTCGTAAATTGCTTTTGTAATGGGATAGAATTGTTGTTTTTGAGCGAGGACCATGGAATCGGAAACACCGAGCATGGATTGAGAAAAAACAAGTAACCCACCGGCAATAAGGTTAGTACTAATCAGAGGAATTGTAATTTTCAGGGTTGATTTCAGCGGTGAGCAACCAAAGCATTGAGCAGCTTCTTCGTAGGTTATGCTTGTGTGTTGAAATCCGGCTACGGCGGAACGTACCATAAATGGAAGTCTTCGAATGGAATAGGCGATGATGAGCAATGCCGTTGGATTGGCAATAGGGTTTAGGAAGGCAAAGGGTCGTCCAACCTGACTCATAGCCAAATAACCAAATGCGGTAACGAGTCCTGGAACGGCGAGAGGTAGCATGGAGAGAGTATCGATAATTCCTCGTCCTGGAAATTTTGTTCGTACCACGACAAATGCAATGGAAATACCTAAAAAGAGTGTAATCAGTGTGGCGCAGCTGGAATAGACCAAACTATTTTGAATGGAAGGTATGGTTAAAGGATGTCCGAGTGCAATTTCGTAATTTTTAAAGGTCCAAGTATTGGGTAACGGAGAGTTATACCAGTCCAAGGCGCAGGATTTAAGAATAACAGCGATATGGGGTAGCAGGGCTATAAAGGTGATCAGCGTAAAAATACCGCTGAGTATAAATTGGTAAATTCGGGAAGGTTTCGAAGATACGGCCGCATGGGTTGCTTTGGATACCATAGCAAAGCTTTGACGCCCGAGAATTCCTTTCCCTACAACGTAGAAAAAGACTGAAAAACAAAGCATAACAGCAACCAATGCGTAGGGAAAAGGATTGGAACCGATATCTTTGAGGCCGAAATAAATTTGAACGGATGTGATAGTATTATAATCAAAAATAAGTGGAACACCAAGTTCGGTAAATGCCCAAATAAATACGAGTGTAGAACCAGCAAAAACACCGGGCATAATAAGGGGCATGGTAATTTTGAAAAAACGTTTTATACCGGTACAGCCGAGATTGGCAGCAGCTTCTTCCATGGCAGGATCAATATTGGCCAAGGAAGCAATGATATTGAGGTAAAGTATGGGATACAAACTGAGTGCATTTAGAAGGGCCATACCGAAAAATTTGTACTGACCGAGCCAATCGATTCCGTGTGGAAATTGGATGATACCTAGTTTCATTAGGATGGAATTCAGGATACCGTAGGCACCAAAAATCTGTTGAATACCAATTGCTCCGACAAATGGAGGTAGCATGATGGGGAGAAGAATGACGGTTGTAAGTAATTTTTTAAAGGGAAATTCATATTTATGGGAGAAATAGGCAAGGGGAAGGGCGATTGTTAGGGTAAGTATCGTGGAAAAAAAACCGGAACCAATCGCATGAAGTAGACCTTTGATATAGGTGTTATTTTCAAAAATGATTCTAAAAAAACCAAATGTAAATTTGCCATCGACTCCCCAAAATCCTCCCTGAATAATTTCCCAAATTGGCCAAAGAAAAAAACATCCAAGAAATAGGAGAGCGATAGCGAATACGACAAACGAAAACATTCTTGTCATAAATCCTGTTCCTAATTAAAATTTATTTTTTCCAACATTTATTTAAGCAATTATGCTAGATAGGAAAAAAAATATGAAAATACTATGGGAAAATTAGAATCAACCATGGAAGCAATCCCTAAAATCGTGAATTGGAAAATAGAAGTGGAGTTTAATGGAACGGATTCGGATTCAAAAAAATGAAACATTGACAAAATACTGAAAAATATTAAAGGATTCGTTTTTTAACGCGCCGCTTACCCCTCCCCACACCTTTAGCCTTGCCGATAACTATAAACTTGTCAAATATTTTTTTTCTTTTTGCAAAAAAAATTAATAGAATAACAAAAACAGAAATTATACCCATGAACTAAGGTTTCATAATAATTTTATTTTATAATTTTTTCAATTCATTTGCCATCGAACTACAAAAAATTCGTTGACGTTTATTTTGAATTGCTTTAACATGGGGAGGGAGGGTAGTAATGGGAGATGGAGAATACGTTTTACCAAAGGGATGTGGTTCACCATAACCCAGGATGCCATCGACGAGAAGAGTTTTTAAATATTTTCGAATAAAGTCGAAGTTTTCATTTACTATAATTGCATCCAGAGGAATGGGTTCAGTACGGTCATAGGGATCGCTATTCAGGGCAAGAATTTGGATATTTTTATAGCCAAGGGTACGCAGCATTAGTCCATAGAGGACCAGCTGTAAACCGGCCAATGATTGGGGTAAATTTGTAAATTTTTTAATTAAATTTTGAAGATCATTTTGGGAAGTTGTACCTGCTTTGAAGTCAATGAGGAGAGTATTATTTTTGGCATTATCTTCATGGAATGTTTTTCGGAAGGGATATTGGGATAGAATACAGTCGATGCGGCCATGGAGTGGGATAGAAATTCCTTCGGAGAGTGTAGTGGGGGTGCACAGATCCAGCTCGTGGATAATGAACGAAAAACGTTCAAAGGCGGTAAGTTTTTTAGCGATGATCGATGCTTTTTCTTCCGCCGATTCGAGGGTTTCGAGGAGCAGCATTTGCGATAGAATACTGGCAAATTTTTGTCGAAAGTATTGTTTTTTTAGGGCGATATGTTGTTGAAATTGTTTAAAAGACGGAAAAAAATAATCGGAATAATGCAAAAAGTTATGGGTTAAAATGCCTTCAAATTTATTTTTTTCGAATAGCAATTGGCGGTGATTATTTTTCAGAATATGGCGATACCAAACTTCTTCCGGCGCGGAGTAGGCGCGTTCGATGGCCGTAATGGGGAGTGAGTAGCATTGAATTTCCGGAAGTGTGTACTCAAATATTCCAAAGTCCGAATGGCTATCATTGCGAATTTGGTGAATTTTTCTCAAAAGAGCGTATTGTTTGCAATGATTTTGTAAGTTTTTCTTTTGCGGAAAATAAATACTTTGCATTTCGTTTACATCCAGTATTTTTCCCCTGTGTATGAGGTAGCATTCCATAAATCCTTTGGCGATGCTAGATTTTATGGCGATATGGTATATATTTTTTGCCTGGAGCGATGGAATAGGGAAGCACGCGAAGCTTGAAATATCTTGAAAAAATATAATAATTTTATCAAATTGCAAATGTGTTGCTGACGGGAAGTCGAGGAGAAAAATCGAAGCGGGGTATGTCCCATGGGAAGAGGGTTTTGATTCAAAGTAATAATTGCGTACATAATCGAGGAAAGCTTTTTTCGTTACATAAAAATTTCGTGGAAAACATTGATTAAGCTTCACAATTTCAGGAATTACGGGACTAGTTTTTTGGGAGAATTCATGGAATGGACCGTTTTCCGGTAGCATGGGGTAAGATTTGACAATATTTTTTAGGCAGAGATTTTTGGAAAAATCAGCTAGATCTTGCGTATGCATTGCCGGATAAGCATCGAATGCTTCGTTTAAAATTTTACAAATATCGATACCTTGCGGAAACAAATTCGGATCATAATATTGTAAAAAATTACAAAAACTTACAAAAGACTCCCAATTATTTTTCATTTGCCATTGGCACCAGGCGAAAACAAGATTATCGCGGGATGAAAAAGTAGGCATTGGAAATTCACTATGAAATGGGATCTGTGAAGCCTTAAGATGATGGGCAACGAGTGCTGCGAAGGATGGAGATGGGCAAATGATGCCGATTTTTTCCGATGTTATTTGCGATGAGATTAACCGTTGAATGTGCGTAACCGCATCCAGGGAATCATCGACAATTGCAAAATTAGTTTGAAATATTAAAGAATTTCCGGGCGTATTTTTGCAAATGTTTTCACAGGGACCAAAAAAATTTTCGAGTAATTTGGAGGTTACCCATTCGGGGTCCTCCCAATCGAAAACGAAAAATGTTACATGGTGTACAATTTTTTGCAATAATTTTAAGAAAGAATTGCGCAAATGATCTCGTGGAGAAAACCCAAAAAGAATACATTTTTTGAATAATTTAGGGAGATTGGCCGTAATTTTTTCCAGAGCTTGCCGCGGTATTTTCCAATTTAGTGCTTGAATGTGTTGTTCCAGTGACTGCAGTGTAGCGAGTGTGTTTGAACCTATTTTCCGTTGGGTTACGAAATTTTCTTCTAGAAAAAATTGTGAAAGTACGTGTGATTGTATGGGTTTATTATGCGCCAAGAGTTTAAGATCAGCGATGCGAATAATGCGATCATGCGGAAAAAAATTAGTCAAAATTTCCGATATAAATGTGTCAAATGTGTAAAAATGAAAATTGTTGGCAACACATTGACAATCGGAAAGAAATAGCTTTAAAAACGCGATTTCAGTTGGCGAATGGCAAAGAATAAGGGAAGGAAGCTCGGAAAATTTTTCTACACTACGCACCTCGTGGAGTAGATACCTATCTATGGAAGAAAAATGATTAGCAATAAATCCCGCCATTGCCTCCTAGAAAAAGAAATAGTATAATGTTGCAAGGCCCTAGAGATTTATAGCCTGAAATCGCAAAATTATGTATCAGATTAACTTTAGTGAACAAAGTTTAGTGGAATTCAATAAAATGGATAAGCTGATTCAATTACAATTTATTGATAAATTGAGCGAGTATTGCGATGAATGTCTGCGAAAAGAATTTTTAAATGTAAAAAAATTCCGCCGTGAAAATACGGATATCTATCGTTGTCGCATTAATGACCTGCGTATCTATTTCGAAACTAAAAAAAATATTGTTTTTTGTACCTACATCCTACACCAACATACACTTTCTGATTTTCTATACCGCAATAAATTGCCCATCAGCGATGAACAAATGTTCGAACAATACGATTCGTTTTGGAAGTATTTGGATACTTTACGTAAAAATTAAAGTTAAATTCTTGCTAAGAATTAGGAGTATTAAACAGGTCATGCGTTAATTTTTCCAGCTTTTTCCCATAGTTTTCGTCCATAGCCCATGCTCCAACAAAGTCATGAACCGTTTTCAATTTTCCAAAAAATTTTGATTTCTGAATGAGTTTATATCTAGAATCTACGCAGGGAGTATACAGTGGGGTAGGGGATGCATATGCCTTAAAATGCTGAATATGTGCACGAATGCCTTCCTCAATCGTCGCAAAAGAATTCCCCTGGTGATTCTCATAAATACAACCTATCCCTGCAAAATTATTTTGCGATTTTTTTACTGATCCATTGAATTGTAAAAATCCGGTCTCCAATGCCATCTGTGCGACCGTAATGGCGGTATTAACCGATTCCTGCTGCGATTCTATGCAATATAATTTGGCAATCCTTTCGATATAATTCCTGTCCAAACTGGGATTGTTTTTTATGAAAAAAGCGATAATTTGTTTTTCAGAAATTTTTGGTTGATCTAAAAGATATAAATAACGAGGTATATCAGTATTATCCCGTTGGACATATTCCCATTGCGTACGTTCAACAATTTTTTGTCGCACTATTTCAATGGTCCTAGGAATAAAAACTGCTCCTATTATTGATGATATCAACATGTGAGTTAGATAGGTGTGAAATTTAATTTGCATGATCAACAACAGTGAGTTGGAATTTTTGTTTTAGTGTGATTGTGCGATATTTTTACTTCGCAGCGCACAAGATAAATAACGCTGGGAATAATAATAATGGCTCCGAGAATTGTATTGGTCGAAATTTTTTCATCAAAAAATAAATACCCAAGTATACTCGCCAAAACTAGTTCCACGTAGCGGAAAGGTGCCACCGCTGAAACATCGATGTAACCGAGCGATTTTAGAATAAAAAAAAGCAAAAGATTGGCACCTATCCCCAAAAGAATAAGCAATGCAATATTTTGCCAGTCCGTTGTAAAGATTGCTGTCAAAACATGGACGACATTTTTTGAACAAAAAATGGCTCCTAGCGTACATAACATGGTAAAAAATCCTGTAAAAAACAGACTTCCCAGTATCGTTTCTTTAGTAACTAATTTCTTATTGAGAATGTCAAGTAGGGCGAAAAAAAGAGCCGATAATAAGAATAGTGAAGCCGTTGCCGTGGGAAAAGACGCCGTACGGGGATTGAGAACAACCGCTACGCCCAAAAATCCAATCAAAGTTGCTCCAACACGTGCCTTTCCTACTTTTTCTTTCAAAATAAGCGCCGCTAAAATTAATGTGAACATGGGTGTAGTAAAATTGATTAGACAGGCAATGCTCAGTTGGGATGTATCAAGACCGTAACACCAAATGAACATACCAATAAAAAGAATGCATCCTCTCAAAAAATTCGCTCCAAGACATTTACTGTGAAAATTTGCCCCGTTGGAAAGCATGAATGGCAATAAAGTTAGGGTACTGAAAAAAAATCGTCCCAGTATGACTTGTAGCGGACTCAGACTTTTTTCTAGAAATTTTGTAATCACATCATTGGTTTCACAAACTATAAGACTCCCAATAAACCACGCAATTCCTTTAAAGTAATTTTGCCTTGATTGGTTTGTCATGGATCAATGGGATCAAAAAGATTCGAATAAGTCAAGTATCTTTAGTAAAATTTTCTAAGAATATCCATTTTAGTTATTAATCCAACCGTCTGATCAATTAATTTTCCATTGTTGAAAAATAGCATTGCCGGAATTGAAGAAATGTCGTACTCCTCCACTAGAAAAGGACATTCATCAACATTGATCTTGTAAATTTTAATGTCCTCGTGTTCGCAGGATAACGTGTCCAAAGTCTTTCCCAAGGAACGGCAAGGTCCACACCACGGTGCCCAAAAATCAATAATAATTTTCCCCGTGTTTTCGTGAATCGCAGACTTAAATGAGTCTTCGGAAAGATGAATTGCCTTTGACATGGAATAGTTTCTAATAATTCTTTTTTTAGTTCAAGCTATTTTTACTAAGGGCTGCGCGCCCTTAGGAATCCCCGCCAGGGGATCCATCCCATGGACCGGGGTTGCGTCCGGCACCTCGGGCGGCGCCCGTGGTGCCGGGGGGGGGCCTAGACCCCCGCCCCCCGCGACGCCCCGGGCGGGTCTTTAATATTTTTAATTAAAGACCTATGCGGCCAAACCATGCGAAGTTTTCGCATGGTTTGGCCGCGTATCGAGGTCAAGGAGTCCGGACTCCTTGCGGGGTATGGGGCAGAGCCCCATATTCAGCCTGCGCGCCCTTAGGTATCCCGGCCAGGGGATCCATCCCCTGGACCGGGGTTGCGTCCGACACCTCGGGCGGCGCCCGCGGTGCCGGACGCCCGGGGGGTCCTAGACCCCCGCCCGCGGCGAAGCCGCGGGCGGGGGCTTTAATATTTTAATTAAAGACCTGTGCGGCCGAACCATGCGAAATTTTCGCATGGATTGGCCGCGTACCGAGGTCAAGGAGTCCGGACTCCTTGCGGGAGTCCAGAGGGCAGAGCCCTCTGGCTAACTCAGCAAAACAGTTGACGTATTTCCCTATTTTTGCCATTATTTTTTCAATGAATTATACTTGGCAGGAATGTGCACAAATTATAAATCGCGAAATTGGATCTAAGCTAAGACTTTTTCCCCATTTTTTTTTGAATAATAAAGTATGCATTGCCTGTTCAGGGGGAATTGATTCCGTTTGTTTAACTCTTGCCATTGCAGCGCGATTTCCGGCAGAACAGCTCGCAATTCTCCATTACAATCACAATACACGGAATGGAGAAACGGATGAGGATGAAATATTTGTACGCCAATTGGCTATCGATCTCGGCATTAATTTTTTTTCCGAAAAAAGATCCATTGGTGCGACTACGGAAGGTGCTTTACGCGATGCTCGCTATGGATTTTTTTCACAAATCATGATTCAATTGGGAAGTGCGTACCTACTCCTTGCGCACCAGGCCGACGATGTTATTGAAACCATGCTCATGCGTTTAGCTCGAGGAAGTTCGGAAATCGCTGCTCCCAAATATTGCCAATCATTTGCCAATGGAACCTACCGTCTCCGTCCATTAATTCATATTTTTAAACAAGAAATTGTTGATTTGTTTACAAAAAATCAAATTCCATGGCGAGAGGATTCGAGTAACCGCGAAGATCAATATTTGCGCAATCGCATTCGGAAGTTATTGCCGCAGCTGGACCCCCTCTTCAAAGGGCGAGATTGGAAGCAGGGATTTCTATTGACCCATCGCTATTTGGAAGAGGACACATTTTGCCTCAATCAAATGGCTGAAAATTTATGTATAAATTCTCAAAAATTGGATCTACAAAAATTTTTCTACCCTGCGATTATTCGCCGTGCCATTCAATTTTGGTTACGCGATTGTTCCTTATCCCGATCCTGTTTCGAACAAATTTTTAATGCCGTCACGCAAAATTGTCCAGCGATAGTCAATATCAATGGACAAACATCCGTCACAATTGATCGAAAAATTTTATATAGAACACAAAAGTTAGTAAACAACTCGAAAATAAATTTTCAACATTGGCAATCGGGAGTACTTTATCTACCTACGGGTCACAAACTAACCCGCGAAATAGTTCCATTTTCCCGGAAAGATCTCAAAGTGTCTCATACCTTTGCTGTTTACGTCGACGCCCAACGTTGTTTTGAAATTTTAGTGCGCACCTGGCAATACGGTGATCGCTATCGACCGATTAATGCCCCAACAAAATCCCTTAAAAAACTTTTTTCTGAAAAAAAAATTCCAGTTCATCAGCGGTCTACACTTCCTGTACTTTGCGATGAAAAGGGTTCCATCATCTGGGTTCCCCACTTGCCACCGGCCGATTTTGTAAAAGTTCAAAATAATTACGCATTAAAAATCACTTTTTCATCGACATAAATAAAAAAATTCGTGAGATGTTGATATCCATTTCAATGGCGTCATTAACTCCGAATAAAAATAATAATCGCATTCGTTCCCTCATGATTTGGGGAGTCATTATTCTTGTCATGTGCCTACTATGGGACAACTACAACGCAACCCTATCGATCCAAGAAAAGTGGACCATTTCCCAAGTTATTGAAGCTGCGAAGAATGGTAAAATTACCCAAGGATCCATAAAATCGGATCCTTCAAAGGGTGAAAAATGGCATATTTTGCGCGGTAAGGCAAAGATTGACAAGCCTGTTACCCTTCTAAATGGTCAAACTAAGGATTATATTCAATTTGAGGCCGAAGGAAAACTAACCAGTAAGCGCTTCGAAGATCTGATAGCATCCTCGAATATTTGGCGTGAAGAATCAAATAATAACCTTTGGATGTCCATCATTGTCAGCATTCTGCCCTTACTCATTCTCATCTTTTTCATTTATATCTTCTTTTGCCGTTCCATTAAAAATGCGAATCGCAATGCACTTATTTTTGGCAAAAGCAAAGCGAAACTCATTTCTAAGGAAAATAATAAAAAGACATTTAAAGATTTTGCCGGCTATGAAGAGGCAAAGGAGGAAGTCGTAGAGATCGTTGATTTTTTAAAAAATCCGAAAAAGTTTGCGGACATCGGCGCAAAAATTCCCAAAGGTTTTCTTATGGTTGGGCCACCTGGGACCGGTAAAACTTTGCTTGCACGTGCCATAGCCGGCGAAGCTAACGTTCCTTTTTTCAATGTAAGTGGTTCAGATTTCGTCGAAATGTTTGTTGGATTAGGCGCAGCTCGCGTGCGTGATACATTTGAGCAGGCTCGCAAAAATTCACCGTGTCTTGTTTTTATCGACGAAATTGATGCCGTTGGACGCAGCCGTGGAGCCGGTATTGGCGGTGGCAACGATGAACGTGAACAAACACTCAATTCGCTTCTTGTCGAAATGGATGGATTCGAAGAAAATAATGGCGTTATTGTCATTGCGGCTACGAACCGTCCCGATGTACTTGATCACGCACTGCTCCGTCCAGGACGCTTTGATCGTCAGGTGGTTATCGACATGCCCGATCTTATGGGGCGCTTCGAAATTTTAAAAGTTCATGCTCATCGCTTTAAACTTAAATCCAATATTAGTCTCAAAGAAATTGCCCGCCATACTTCAGGATTTTCCGGGGCCGATCTCGAAAATTTACTCAATGAGGCGGCAATACTCTGTGCACGCTATAACCGCAAAGAAATCGATCGCCCGGAAATTAATGAAGCTCACGACAAAGTCGCCTACGGCCGCGAACGTCGTAAGCTTATGGATCAAAAGGATAAAAAAATTACTGCGTTCCATGAAGCTGGCCACGCAATCATTCAGACTATTATCGATACCGGCGACATGCCCGTCCATAAGGTAACGATTCTCCCACGGGGACAAAGTCTTGGAAGCACAATGTTTATGCCCAAAAAGGACATACTTAATTATTCCAAAACTAATATTTTGAATAGCATTTGCTGTTCCATGGGCGGACGTATAGCCGAAGAAATTGAATTCAAAGAATTGACTAGCGGTGCCGCGGGCGATATTAAATCGGCGACCAAGTTGGCACGAAAAATGGTCTGCGACTGGGGTATGAGCGATTTGGGTACCGTTGCCTACGGCGAAAATCAGGACCACATTTTCCTCGGAAAAGAAATTGCTCGCGACCAAAATTATAGCGAACAAACGGCCCAAAAGATTGATGCAGAAATTGCTAAAACAATCCAAAATGAATATGAGCGCGCCAAAAAAATTCTCACAGAACACTACGGCCTCGTACAAAAATTAGCAGAAGCGTTGCTAAAATACGAAACTATCGAAGGGAAACATGTCTATGAATTGGTTAAATATGGAAACTTTCGATCGAAGGTAACGGCCGTACGCCGGCGACCTTCTGCTCCAAAGAAAATAGAAGAAACAACCACTACCCCAACCAATACGGAAATCGCGGAAAAATCAGAAAAAATAGATAAAAAGCTTGAAAAGGAAAATAAAATCCAAGAAAAAGAATCGGAGTAATTCATTATGGAAAATATCGGTTATATTCAAACTTTTGGTGCAATTGTTATTCAAATTTATGTTATTCTCAATCCGCCAACCTCTATTACAGTCATGTTGGGAATGAGCAAAAACAGTACCGTAACTGAGCGCCTGCGAGCCTCTAGACAAATTTGTGTCATCGGTGGTCTATTGCTTTTTGCATTTGCCCTATTTGGCCAAATGATCCTTAGCGACATTTTTCACATTTCAACGGAGGCTTTTCAAGTTGGAGGAGGATTATTTCTCCTTTTCATTGGGCTCAGCATGTCTCTCCCCAAAAGTTTCAATGACGAAATGAAAAGCGATAGCACAGCGAAAAGCCTTTCGAGTTTAGTCATTACTCCCCTCGCAACACCCTTACTGGTCGGCCCTGGAACCATGACGGCCTCCCTCGTAAAGCGCATGGAATTGCCTAATTCCTTAGACTATACGGTCGTTTTTTATCTGGCACTTGCGGTGGCAATGATTCTTGTGTACTTTACCTTTATTCTGGGATGTAAATTTTCGAAGTATCTGAAACCGTCGTTTCTGAAAATTATTGAAAAATTAGTAGGTATTTTGCTATTCTGCCTTGCAATTTCCTCTATTTTTAAGGGAGTAAAAGTCTTCATTCAATCACTATAGTATGTAGTTTTCATATTTTTATGAATTCCTTTAAAGTCATATAGCAATCCACCTTGACTGTTTTATTATCTTTTTTAAAAGCGTGATCAGCCAAGTTAAAAGCTTGGCACTGGGATGAACAGATGTGGATTGATTGTTTTTTACTTCTAGTAATAATTGGTTGTTACCTTTTTAGTGGATTAAGATTGCATTCCGAAGCTGGAGAAAAAGAAACCTCCGAAATGGAAATACCTAAAAATGTAGAATGGTCGTTTTTAAAAAAAGATTTTATTTCAACGGATAGGTCTCAGACGAAATTGCTCGCATCCACTGAAAAAACGAGAAATGATGATAAAAATTTCGATAGGGATGAAAATCTTGAAGTCGATATACGGAATGAAAAAAATGACTTCACCAATGGCAGTCACAGTTTTCCTCCGTCTTCTACGGATACAATGAGAATTGCCAATGCTATTCCGTCGAAAAACGATGAATCGCAGCGAGAATCATCGGAAAATTTTGTCGAAGTGACTAACTCACCGGAAAAAAATCAATTGTCTTTGGCGGCACAGTCTGCACCTGAAAAAAATTTTTTTCCCTCAAATATCCATAATGAGCAAGGTACAACGGCAACGAAAACCCATGATATCTCCACAGAAAATGATCAACTTCCACTGGACAATGACACAGACACTTTATTAGAAGTTCCTTCCGTACAGTTGTCCGAAAAACGTATTAACGTTTTATTGTTAAAGGCACGCTCATTTCTTCTTGTAAATAGCCTCGATGAAGCCCATCAAATTATTAAAATCATATTGCAGTCGCAACCTAACCATGGGGAAGCGCTTGCCATCGAACATTATATCAAACAATGTGCCCTTGAAACGGATAATAAATTTCCACGCAATGCGAATGAAACCCGGGAGCAAATGATCGAAAATGTGAAAGATACCTGGGAATTGCCAAAAATTGTCGTTGAAAATATCCACGCAGAATGCGATTCCGAAGATTGGAATAATATGTTCAAACGCCTCAGCCGAATCGTTATTCCCAAAATTTCTTTCAATAATACGCCGTTTACACAGGCCATTAATACAATCATAGCGCTCTCTGAACAATATGATACGGAAAAAGATCCCGAAAAAAGCGGCATAAATATGGTGATTATGCTAGCAAATACCGGAACGGAACCGACTCTTTCCCTCAGTTTGAAAAATATGTCACTGGACAGAATTTTAAATTTCATCGCCAAATCAACCGCTTACCAATTTGATATTGAAGATGAAGTAATTGTTTTTCGAAAAGCAGAAGGAAATTTGTCAGAAAACCTAATCACTGAATTTTTTAAAATTTCTCGTTCTGCGGTCATTCGCATGACAGGTATTCAGCCAACAAATTCGAATTCCAATGGCAGCAACAAGAATGCTAAAAAGACAGATTCCAGCGAAAATACTGGTTCCCTCGCAGAGGAAGAACGACTTATTAAAGAATTTTTGCAAAAAGCAGGTGTCAATTTTTCTAGTATTTCCGGTAGCAATTTAGCCTTCGATGGTTCACAACTCATTATCACCCAAAGTCTCCGCAATATCAAACGCATTAAAGAAATTCTCGCTCACTATGAACAAGTGAAACAGGTCGAAATTGAGACAAAATTTATCGAAGTTCAACAGGGTAAGCTCGACGAATTACAATTCGGTTGGAGCTCCGCATATAAACATTTGGGGACAGGAACTGATGCTGCCGCTCACCCTAGATCATTCGCCATCGGCACAATGGGTACCGGTAGTGATAAAAGCAATATTAATAATTTGCGTTCTATTCATGATGCATTTACTATTAGAAACGAATCCGGCGGAAAAGGTACCATTGCTTTTACAAATTCAACGGGTACAGAATCAACGATCGAAATTCCGAGTTCCACTCCCAATGCCCCCGGTGGTCTCAATCTCGGCATATCGGCCACCGGTCTTGCTAATCTTACCGGTGTTATTAGCGACCGAATCGGACTCAATCTAACCATTCGCGCACTGGAACAACAATCGGGTTCCGACCTCATGAGTGCACCAAAATTGACAGTCCTTTCAGGGAAAACAGCTAAAATAATCGTCGCCCAAGAATTCATTTATCCCAAAACATATGGCGAAATTTCTTCCGAAGTTGGAACCGGTGATGCTAATTCCGCCGGCGTAACTATTACAGCAGGTACGCCTAGTGACTTTGAAACTCGTAATGTTGGCGTTGAAATGAATGTTACGCCAACCGTCGAAGAAAATAATTGTATTAGTCTGCAACTTTCACCAAAAGTTACTGAATTTGAAGGTTTCATTGAGTATGGCGGACGTAGTATTGCAATTTCAGGTAATACCAGGGCCGATCTTCCACCAGGATTCTATCAGCCCATATTTTCAACGCGCGAAATTCAAACGGAAGTTACCATTTATGATGGTGCTACGGTTGTCATGGGAGGCCTAACACGGGAAGAAATTAAGGAAGTTAATGATAAAGTTCCTTTGCTCGGTGATATTCCTCTGATTGGAAGATTATTCCGATCGAAAGGCGAAACAAATCAGAAGAAAAACTTACTAATTTTTGTTACGGCTAATGTTTTATCGCCAGGCGGTACTCCCGTTCGAATGCAAAATAAAACGCCAAAAAAAGAATTTGTATACCGCTCAACTAAAGAAGGCCATTGAAATGTTTCTACGGAAGTTGATTCCCTAAGGGCTGCGCGCCCTTAGGAATCCCCGCCAGGGTATCACTCCCCGGCCGCGGGTTTGGGGCCGCCCCCTGGGGCGGCGCCGGCGGTGCGGGACGACCGGGGGGTCCTGACCCCCGCCCGCGGCGAAGCCGCGGGCGGGGCTTTAATATTTTTAATTAAAGACCTATGCGGCCAAACCATGCGACGTTTCGCATGGTTGGGCCGCGTACCGCGGTCAAGGAGTCCGGACTCCTTGCGGGGTATGGGGCAGAG
>JAIRRZ010000004.1 GCA_031255715.1 Puniceicoccales bacterium | reverse complement strand
TGCTCCCGGAATGCGTGGCTATAAAATTTCTCCACATATTCCATACAAACGTCACAATGAGAATGGTCAAGAAGTGTATAATAGTCATAAAATAAATGAAGAACGGAAGAAAAAAATTAATAATTTTCTAGAAAGCTGCGACAAAAATAATCGTGAAAAACAAAAAGAATGGGAGAGAAAATATAATGATTTTCTAGAAAACTACAACAAAACTGTTGCTTCCTGCCCTATGCAATGTCCTGCGCGTATGCAATGCACAAGAGATAATAAAAAATTTTTTTTGACTCGAGAAGAATGGGAAGAAATGCTGAGAATTGACAGTGAACGCCCCGTCCTTATGCAATGCACAAGAGATAATAAAAATTTTCTTTTGACTCGAGAAGAATGGGAAGAACTGCAGAGAATTGACAGTAATACAGATCAATCTGACGCTCTCATTGATCTGTTTTGCACAAATGATTTATCCAGTAGAGTTCGAGTACACGCCTCTTATTTAGTGTGGAGATACAATACGAATGCATGGATTCAAAGAAGTCCATTCTTGCAACCGAGTGCAAGGGAAGAGTTTTCAATGCCAGCTGATAGAAATGTTATCCATTTGTTAGGCATGGTGAAGAAGTACTCTTTCGGGGATATAAATGAGCAAAATCTACCGTTCGTCCTATTGAAGAATAAGTATGACTGCGATAGTGATGGCGAAACGCTAAATAGTAAACATCGGACTATGTTTGGAGCCTACGGAATATCTTATGTTAATTTTTGTCACGAATCTTCTGTCGGTTCAAAATATGCCGAAAAATTTGTTCTCAAAAAACAGTTTTTACTTGAAACAACATTTAACTTCGAAGAACCAGCTTGGGTAGATTTACAACTACTTGATGCGTACATAGTAAACCCTTTTTCTTTTTTCGTTGGGGTCGGTGGATTTAATATACATAGTAGGCTGGTATTGCAATATTGATGGCCTTTAATTAAAAAAATGACCGTGCGGCCGAACCATGCGAAGTTTTCGCATGGTTTGGCCGCGTACCGAGGTCAAGGAGTCCGTGACTCCTTGCGGGAGTCCAGAGGGCAGAGCCCTCTGGTCAGCTCCTCTTTCACATCGTCCAGGAAACTTTGGAGGAAATCAATTTTATAAGTCAAGAAAAAATTTAAAAGTGAACGCCATTTTTACGGTAGCTTCGGAACTTTTAGAAAAATTATCTGGAAAAAAATTTATTTTCAGCAAACGATTTGCGAAGGGTCAAAATAATCCAAGCATAAAGGTATGAGTTATGTGGCGACTAAAAAAGTAAAAACAACAAATTCTGCGATGCATACGGTTTACATCAACCGGCAGTATCGTTACTGGCGTCGGCGATTACTATACTCTCTTATTTTTGGCTACGCAACTTTTTACATCGTACGCCAAAATTTTACTGTTGCGACTCCAGAAATGCTTAAGGATTTTGGTTGTTCACGCTCACAGATTGGCTGGGTATTTTCTCTGTTTTCCATCATCTATGGCGTGGGAAAATTTATTAGTGGAGCAATTTGTGATCGCACGGATGCACGCTATTTTATGTCGATCGGTCTAATCGGGTCAGCGGTTTGCGCTCTTTGCGTTGGATTTTCAAACTCCATTTTTGTTTTTGCCTTACTCTACGCTTTAAATGGCATTTTTCAGTCAATGGGCTGGCCGCCGGTTTCGCGACTTATGACCCATTGGTATGCACCAAAGGACCTAGGAACGCGCTGGGGACTGGTCAATGCATCCCACCAATTTGGGAGTATTGCAATACTAATGGGCGGTTCGTGGCTTTTGGAAACCTTTGGCTGGCGCTCGGTTTTTATTGTACCGGCGGTCATCGCATTACTATTGGCTGGAATTTTATTTGAACGCCTACGGGATACACCGGAGTCATTGGGATTACCATCCGTCGAAGAAAAAGAGGGATTGGAAGTCATTACGATGCACAGCGAAGAACCGGAGATTACATTTCGGGAAATTTTCCTGGAGCACATTTTGCCCAATCGGGCACTGTGGTGCGTATGTGTGGCGAATTTTTTTGTATACATCATTCGCATGGGATTCTTTAACTGGGCACCGACATTTTTACAGGAAGCGAAAGGCGCTTCCATTCTAGGTTCCGGGGCGCAGTCCTCGCTATTCGAATTAACGGGAGCATTTGGAGGGATACTTGCGGGTTGGGCATCGGATCAAATTTTTAAAGGTCAGCGAAACCGAACGAGCTTTTATTTCATGATTATTTTAATCACCCTTCTATTTTTATTCTGGAAAATGTCCGGATTATCGCAGAGCATAAACACAATGTTTTTATTTTTGATGGGTTTTTTCATCTATGGTCCACAGACTTTAGTTGGAATTTCGGGAGCAGAGCTAGGTTCGAAGCGGGCAGCAGCAGCAGCAAATGGACTCACAGGAACATTTGGTTATTTGGGTGGTGCGGTTTCCGGCGTAGGAGTGGGAAAAGTAGCGGATCTTTGGGGTTGGGATGCGGTATTTTTATTTTTTGGAATTTGTGCGATATTGGGGACATTTTTTTTCATATTAAATTGGAATCAAAGCTCACAGGGAATAAATCGAAAAGTATAATAACTAAAAAAAGATAACATCCATACAAAAAAAATTCAATAAATACGGAAAATTTTTTGGAAAAAGGGGGAATTTTCTTGACTTTATGTAAATGATACATTGTATTTCATTAAGTATGAATGCTCCGGTAGAAGAAAAAGTATCAACCCCTTCTCCTTTGGAAATCGATTGGGGGGACGTAAAGGCATTGTTACAATATGTTACGGGTACAGGGAAAATCTTGCCCCGAAAATATACCGGCCTTAATGCCCGCCAACAACGCCACATTACCCGTATGATTAAACGGGCACGCAATATGTTGCTGATGAAATAGGTGTCAGTGGATGCAAAGATTTTAACAGCAGATCAAACATCAATACGTCTGGTAGCTAGTGCTTTGCTTTCAGGAGAAGTGGTTGCATTGCCAACGGAAACAGTGTACGGCCTGGCGGCAATTATTAGTGATGCGGCGGCACTGCGAAAAATTTTTGAAGTTAAGGCGCGACCGCTGCTCGATCCACTGATTATACACGTTTTGGATCTATCTTCGCTAATGGACTTAGTCCAAATTAGCAATGATTTGTTCGATAAAATATATCGTCTGGTCGATGCATTTTGTCCAGGACCGCTAACTTTTGTGCTCAAAAAACGAAAAAACGTTTCGGATATCATTACTGCCGGAAAAAAAACAGTGGCGGTTCGTATGCCGGCACATGTGGTTTTTCGAGAAGTTTTACGTCAATCAGGTCCGCTGGCAGCTCCCAGCGCCAATCCTTTTGGCTATTTGAGTCCAACGTGCGCGGAACATGTATTGGCATCGCTCGGCAATAGAATTCCATATATTTTGGACGGCGGCTCCTGCGAAATTGGTGTGGAATCAACGATTTTAGATCTGAGTGGTAAACACTTTTCAGTTTTACGTCCCGGAGCAATTACAGCGGAAATGGTGGAAAATGTTCTGGGCGAAAAAATTATACCCTATTGTCCATTCGTTAGCACTGATCCCTCGGTTCCAGGAATGTTGAAACAACACTATAGCCCTCGGATTCGGTTGCGCCTATTTAAACAATTCTCAGAAATTTCTTCTCTCCAAGAAAATCATATCCTAAAAATAGCCACCGTTTACCTGTCCCGTGAAGAAGCTCAAAATACAATGGCCGTAAGTAAAAATACTGTTTTTTGGTTGAGCGAAAATGGGAATTTAAATGAAATTGCACGCAATATTTTTGATTTACTTCGGCGGCTGGATAACATGGATTTTGATGTGATTTATTGCCAAGTTCCACAAAAAATTGGCATTGGCATCGCCATTAACGATCGCTTAACCCGTGCCGCTGCAAAATTTTAAAAAAAGTTTCGTTCCTAAGGGCTGCGCGCCCTTAGGAATCCCCGCCAGGGGATCCATCCCCTGGACCGGGGTTGCGTCCGGCACCTCGGGCGGCGCCCGTGGTGCCGGGGGGGGGCCTAGACCCCCGCCCGCGGCTACGCCGCGGGCGGGACTTTAATATTTTTAATTAAAGACCTATGCGGCCAAACCATGCGAAGTTTTCGCATGGATTGGCCGCGTATCGAGGTCAAGGAGTCCGGACTCCTTGCGAAAGTCCAGAGGGCGGAGCCCTCTGGTTATTTCAACAACTACACTTGTTCAATATTTTTAACGTTCTTCTTGACAATTTTTGCATTTTTTTGAAAATCAAATAATTGATATAAACTCACTATGAATAGATTCACACAAACGAGAATATTTAATTTAATGCCGACGAAGCACGATGTACTAGCAATAATTTTAGTAGCATGCAGCATCTGCTATGGTGCAGGAAATGACATGAATTCTACGTCAAAAGAAATATCTTCAGAGATGGAAAAACGAAAATTACCAAAACAAACGATCACACTCTCGAAGACTCAATGTGACACTATTTTTATAACAATGAAAAATTTTTGTCCACCATCACAAACGAAACTTATTTTGCTATTGCTAATCGATGGAGACAAAATTTTCTTTATAGGAAAAAACACCAATCAGTGCATATTATTGGATACACCAAATGATAGCGATAAAAGAAAAGCCAAAAGTTGTAATGCATCCCTGGCAGTTGATCACGATAAAAATCAAATTGAATTGTCCGATGAAGCTTTTAATCAGCTTGTATCATTGATATACAATAATTCGAATCACCATACAACCCAAGAACAGTCTAAAACAGAAACAGTGGAGCCATCATTTTCCGCGGAACCAGAAACAGTAATTTCAAAAAAAGCTAGTGATCAGGGTCAAAACCTAACAGCTTGCGAATCAATCGTTAAAAGTGCAATTGACCTCGTAAATAATTTGCTTACGATATGGTCAAATTGGTGGATAAAACGTCAGAATATGCAATATAATCTAATGCAAAAAATGGGTAAAAAACTTATTGATGGCGTGAGCAACGGAACAAATAAAGTATTTGATAAATACGTTGGCTCCCAAGTCAGCAATTCCAGTAATTCGAGTCCAGCAAAGAAAAAAAAAGTAGGTAAAAAACTTACTGATGGCGTAGGCAACGGAACACTTGGTAAAAATTTCAGACATTCGAGTCCAGCAAAGAAAAAACGTGCTAACCTTATTAAATAAATCCGGACTTGATAATCTAAATATGAATGAAAAATGTAAAAAATTAGATCAACGACAGGAATATGTGCGAAAAATTTGTGTTTTAATAAATTACAATTTTTTCCAAAAACTTGGAATTTGTGTGAAAATCTTTGAAATAATAATGATTAGCTATGGCCCATTTCGTTCAAAAATTGATGGCGCACCATCAAAACAAATGGAGCACAAATTTTCCGCTATGGCAAAATCCACAATTCCAAAATTCAGTAGCACTTTAGATGCAAAAAAGGAGACATCTTCCGCTCCCCAAAAGATCTTTGTTTTGACCCAAACAGGTAGTTTGGAAGTTCTAAACATGTTTGAACAATTCTATGATAGCAAGAAAAGTTTGAATGTTGATTTTTTAGATTCAATCAAAAAATCCCATCCCATTCTTTTCGTCAATACCACATCGTCGCAGGCGATTTTGTATCATTTAGGAGTTTTTCGATTTTTCGATAATGTTCAAAAATATTTTGAAAAACATCAAAACTCTACTGCTACAATACGAATCGATACTCAAGCATTCGAATTTTTACTATTGGCCATAAAAAAGCAAGATGAACGGGAGAAGCAGAAGAAACCAGATGCATCCGCAGCCGATGTTTTAAAAGATGATCCTCAAACTAGTTACATTGGACAAAAACTCGGAAAAGCTTTATGCGCAACGGGCCAAATAGTCGGAAAAGCTATAATCGATATCGCCGCTGAAATCCCTAAAAAAAAAGTTTTTGATATTTTATGGAAACTGTATGAGAAGTGGAGATGGAACAACATGAACCTATTAGAAAAAACTAAAAAATTTTTTATGGATTCTCCCGAAATATCCACAAGCATAGCAACGAAACTTATCTTTTTATTTTTATGATTTTAATGGTGCGAGCGAAGGGGTTCGAACCCTCAACATCCACCTTGGCAAGGTGGCACTCTGCCAATTGAGTTACGCTCGCGGCGAAACTGTTCTCTATGATTGTAATCATAAAATCGCAGTCAAGAATAAATTGCATTCTATTTCTTCAATCTACCTTACTGGAGAATGGCCTATCCCGTTGTTTAATCATCCAAATTTTCTTTCGCAACAGAGGTTTTCAAAATTTTTTCCCATGCCATAGGATCATAATTGGCAATGGAATCGCTGGGAGAAATTTTTGTGATTGACGGCAAATTAAGTTAAATAGCATAGTAGAGAGCATTTATTTGTATTGCTTTTCGTGAATAAAATTCGTATTCCAAAGTATATTTGGGGCATAATTGCCATTGGAATTGTATTAGGAAATGTGCGTTATTCCTATTATCAACAGGATATCACACTGGGTGTCGTAGCACCAAATTGGGACCATTGGTTTGGCACCGATCGACTGGGCAGGGATTTGTTTTCCCGCGTCACTTATGCCTGTTATACTTCGCTATCGATTGGTTTTTTAGCGACACTATTGACGGTCAGTTTTGGCACCTTCTACGGAATGATTTCAGGGTATTACGGAGGTAAAATTGATTTAATATTGATGCGAATTATCGATGTTTTGTATCCCATTCCTCTGATGCTCATCGTCATTTTATTGATGATGATTTTTGAAAAACATGTTTGTGTTTTATTTTTGGCAATCAGTATCGTAGAATGGATGACAACGGCACGGATCATTCGTGCGGAGGTATTGAAGATAAAAGAAAGCGGTTATATCCAGGTAGCAAGGGGACTAGGGCAGAGGAAATTGATGGTTTTAGGCAAACACATGTTACCCAATATTGCAGAAATAATCATCGTTTGTTTTATCATCACATTACCGAATGTCATTGTATTGGAATCGTTTTTAAGTTTTCTAGGAGTTGGCATGCAGCCACCAAAAAGTTCGCTGGGAATTTTGATAGCAGAAGGTGCAAAATTCATGACGACGTCGCCCTGGCAAATTATTTTCCCTTCGATGGCATTTATTTTAATTATGCTAGTGCTGACAGTTTGCGGTGATCGGTTGAAAAAATAGTATGGAGGCGATTTTTCTTTCATAGTTTTCATTAGGCTAGGAATTCGGATAGCGTTTTTCATATAAAATTAGAAAAAGGACTTTTTTTTATTTTTTTCGGCATTCCTATCTCTTCATATTTGTTAGCCATACTATTTATTTTTGTCCTTCGATTGCAACTGCGATGAAAGCGTTCTAATTGCCGAGAATTAATTTAAAATTAAAAATTACCATCAAAATTCATTAAGAAGGAAGTTGACAGAAAGATTACGGCAGTTAGTGTATTAGGACTGGTATGGGTTGGTAGCTCAACGGTAGAGCAGTGGCCTTTTAAGCCATTGGTTCTGGGTTCGAATCCCAGTCGACCCACCACTGCCGACTTAGCTCAGCTGGTAGAGCACCCGCCTTGTAAGCGGACGGTCGTCAGTTCAAATCTGACAGTCGGCTCCGTTATTTCTCAGTAAAATTGAAATATTTGAGAGGTGGGGGAGGGGATTCTTTGGGAAACTGAGAATTTTCCAAGAAATTTCGATAAATTTTGCCGGGGTAGCTCAGCTGGTAGAGCAACGCATTCGTAATGCGTGGGTCGTGAGTTCGAATCTCATCCCCGGCTCCGCCGGTAGGAAAAAATCCATCTCAAAGGATTCCACAGCTTCTTTTCCTTCCTCCTCATTCTGCCTCTACCGCTGCTCATTCTTCCATATCTTATCTTCAATGCAACAGCTTATTAAAATATTAATTATTTTTATATAAAATTAGCAAAAATCGTCGCCATTAAGTGGGTTAATGCGTGGGTCGTGAGCTCGAATTTCATCACCGACGCCCAAAGATGGCATTATTCTTCTTCTACACTTTCCAATTGATCTTCTTCTTGACTATGGCAAATGGGAGTTGATGGAAAGCTTTGGTCTAATGGCACAACAACTTCTTCGGATTCTATATCCTCAGTACCCAATGAAATTAGAACTTCTTGAAAAGAGTCATCAGGATCATTTCTCATCATTGCTTTTACATTTATTTCACCTTCTGAGCTTATATTTACGTGATAACCAATGCCCGTATTACGGTCTATGGAACTTTGTATTGCTGCCAATTGTATTGATTCTTGATCTAGCTTATCAATAGGTGGTATGCCGGAACAGCCTGTCACAAATATTGGGGCACATGTCCATCTATAGCTATAGCTATCGCTCAATTTTGAACAATAGGCGATAACATGGGGATCGAAATGCATCCCCACGAGAGGTGTATGATCCATAAATGATCTTTCGGGAAGCTTATGGGGACCAGTTGGATTACTCGAAACAATTGAAATCATCTGTGGATGATTTAGTTCGCCACGCCAACGGTAGGAACCGTTACTCATACTGCCATGGTGAGGACAGATGAGTATGTCTACGTTTTGTAACATGTTTTTTATACCTCGTAATACTTGTACGTTATACATTCGTGGTACGGTTACCCACTTTCCATTTATTTGTCGTTTTTCGAAACATATGGAATGAAATAACTTTCCTGGAGCATCACCGGTAAATAGAATCGACCTGCCAGCATAGGTGAGTATTGTAACCAAGCTCGCTTCATTGGCATTCGTAACGTTGTATGGCACAAGTTGCCCATGCTGAAGCTTGTGTTCATACTTAGGCCATAAAAACTCTATCCCTGTCCCTACTTGGTCGAGGATTGCATTCATCCGCCTGTGGATTGCATTGAAGCATTGATTGTTGCGATCAGAAACAAATTTGTTGCGTTTTGGTTTATAGGCATACCTCCCACTAGTAATGGAAATATTGCGAGTAAATTTACGAATAATTTGGCAAAGATTCACTATAGCAGTGGAGTTTTTGTATCCGTCTGTTGTCCTAATTTTGACTATCTGGGTATTCCTCTTGTTTCTTGTTACCTCGATATCATCCGTACCGACAATCACGCCATTGATCGGCTTTTCTTCTTTGTTGCATATTTGTGCTATTTCCTCGAAAATATTGATGTGATCGTCATCCGTGTGTGAAAGGATAAACCAAATATTTCGAATAGATTCATTTGTAATTACATCTGCAATATGCGCTTGGATCGATGATCTATCAAAATTTATCTTCCTTTGTATACCCGTGTCAAAAAATATTGCACTTTTGTCTCCCGTTGCATTACCGATGGTCACCAAAATACAATTGGCTTGGCCAACATTGTACACATACATATCCAAATCGGCCCAAAGCGGTACGCCCCAGCAATATGCAACGACGTACAAACATCGAAAAATTATTCTAATCCATTTATGTTTTTTTTCCATATCCCAACTCCTAACTATTTTATCAAATCATAACATTAAAGCCTCAAAATTCTTTTAAGACTCCTAGGAAATTTTTCTATTTTATCGCCATAGGGACCAACTTTCCCATCCCCATGGGGAACTTTTCTCAATTCATTTTTTATTATTTTTCTAATACCATCATTTCTCGTGCATTCGTATAACTCTAGCATATCTACCAAAACTGAACCAAAGCCATAGAATGAATTATATTGCTTCAAATTATCATACAAAAAAGCCATGAAAATGGCTAAATCGGCAAAATCTTTATCACTTTTTCCATAGAGAACCTCTGCAAGTTGACTAGATGTACTTTCAATGACGTCCATTAGATCATTCATATCTTTTCGTCCATCAGTGGGAGCAATTTGCGCTTTTTGAAGTGCTAATGCAATAGGATTTCCTTGTTCTGCTTTTTTTCCCAAAGTATACTGTCCATTATTTATGCCACGTATTATGGCGCGTATAATTGACTCAATAGTACTTAGCCTACTTCTACATACCCACAATATGCGTAGCGCATTTTCTATTTGGTCACGATTTCCCTCATCCACATCTACCATTGCCTCAATCCGTTGCTTTATATGGGCCATGTACTCCAAAGAAAAACCTTCTGACCTTTCCCTATAGCTGTCGATATCAGCTTCCATTTCTTCAATGTTGCTCCACCCACTAACGAAAAGACTACTCGAGTTAGCTGCAGAGGTATCGTCAATATCATCATCTAATTTTCCTCCATGACACATCGGCATAACCATAACCAATTCCATAAAACCTAACACAAAAACTGTAACATATTCATCCATGTCCTATACAATTCATATATTTACGCCCAATGCAATAATTTTAAAATTTTAATTGTTTTTATACAAAATTAATATAATTTATTATCATCAATTTTAAAATTTATGCAAGATTTTTAATAAAACATTTCCTTACATTGCGATGTATTTCTGAGCCTAAAACCGCATCGCAATACCATCGATACTCCCAAAGAAGAAGACCTTCTACGCTGTTTAGTGAAGTGTAAAAAAATAACTAACTTTACATTTTAATTTTTACCTTTATTATAAAACCTAAGAGTAGTGATTGTTGTACAATCGAAAAAACATGATTTTTTCTGTAAAAAAATGAAAAAAATGAAAAAAAACATACTATTAGTTAGTGCCATGGGGATCTTTCTGCCATGGAATGAATCCTTACAAGGAAGCCAAGCATCGGAAAGCCATGAGGACCACCTCGAAATAACGTCCTTGATCTTGCCCTGTTGCCTCCAAAATTCGCTGGAAGATATTCAAAGCTTATGCCATGCGTTGGATGTTAAATCTATCATAAAATTTTTGAAAAAATTCCAGGAAGCTCTTCCGCGTTATAAAATTTATAAACTTGAAAAAAATTTTTTCGACGCGCTAAAATCAATTATTCAACGACACCACGTGCGGCATAATAGAACGATTCAAAGTTTCTTGGAACGTATTACGGAAGAGATTCAAGAAGTTCAAGAATTTATCGCTCCTGAACACCGATATCTTCTTTTCAAAAATGTAATGCCCTGGCACGATTATCCCATTAGAATGAGTATAGAATCGGGTGATATCGATCAGCTGAAAAAAGCATTGAATGATTGCTTAATTCAAGATGATATCCACAACGATTTTCTTCACTACGAAAAATATATCCTGTGGCAGACCTATGGACTGTGGGAAGCACACATAAAAGAAGCCAAAGACCAAGGGCTTTGGGATGAGGAACTGGACGATATTTGGGAACACATAACTGAGGTCTATCACTTGAAATCACGTATTCTATGAACAAATTTTCTCGAATAAATTTATGTCCTCTGGATAGGTAATTTTTAAATTTAGACCGCGGTTTTCAACTAATTTTATCGTTCCAGAAAATATGGATGAATCATCCGTAAACCGTCGCTTACCCCACAAAGCGGTACAATAATTCTTAAAAAGTTGAGGAAAATAAAACGCTTGTGGGGTTTCAATTATCCATAGCTTTGTCCGTTCGAGATATCGGCGCCGGTTCCGTACAGTTATATCTTTTTCGTCAATATTCTCTGCCATATCTACCGCCATTATGGTATCAATTGCCCGATGTGCCAATACCGCTCCCCGTTCCACTGAAAGCGAAACGTTGAGATCGTGAATATTTTCATCGGTTATCATAGGCCGCGCACCATCGTGAATGAAGACAAAAGCTTCACCGGAAAATTGCTTATGGATGACTTGAAGCGCACCATGTACCGAAAACATGCGCTCTTTTCCACCGAGAACCCATGTAATCTGTGATAATATTTCCGACGAATAGTAATCTTGGAAAAAATTTTCTAATATCTGTTTTTGAAAATCATCGCGATGAACAAAAAAGTAATGGCAAAAAACATCCGTCCTACGAAAAGTTTCAAAGGAATAGAATGCGACTGGATAACCACGAACCCGGGTAAGGCATTTATCCTCTTTGCCGAAACGCTGCGATTGTCCTGCAATCAAAATAATGGCATAACGCTGCATATTTGAAATTTTATTGTTTATCCCTACGCTGCAAAACGGCGGCAACGAAATTGGCAAACAATGGGTGTGTCCGCTGCGGCCTTGACTGAAACTCCGGATGAAATTGCACGCCAATAAACCATGGATGATTCTCCAATTCAAAAATTTCAACTAGGTCGAAATCGGGGTTCAATCCGGAAAAAACCATGCCATTGGCTTCAAATTCTTTGCGATAATCATTATTGAATTCATAGCGGTGGCGATGGCGTTCGTTAACATAGATCATTTCTTGGTAAATTTTATGAGCCTTTGTTCTGGGAACAAGTTTGCAAGGATAACTGCCAAGACGCATCGTTCCACCTTTTTTTTGAATATTTCGCTGGGTTAGCATCATATGGATGACGGGATGGGTCGTCGCTGGCACCATCTCTGTACTATTGGCATCGGTATAGCCGAGCACGTGTCGCGCAAACTCAATCGCCGCAATTTGCATCCCTAAACAAATTCCTAAATAGGGAATATGATGCTCACGAGCAAACTCCGCTGCCAGAATTTTTCCCTCCACACCGCGATTGCCAAAACCTCCAGGAATTAAAATCCCACCGATATCCTTGAAAAATTCATCAACATCGTCCATTTGTTCTAACTCTTCGGCATCGATCACTTCGATGTTAACTTTGCAATTATTGTAAATACTACTATGGGCAATTGCCTCGTATACCGACTTATACGCATCCTTAACGTCGAGATACTTGGCAACGAGACCAATCGTACACTCGTTTTTTGGAAATTTTATTTTTTCGACAATGTTTTCCCAGGGCTGAATTTCACACGATTGCGCCTGAATATGGAGTTTTTCACAAACGATATCGTCGAGTTTTTCAAAGTGTAGGAGGAGCGGCAATTCATAAATTGAAACTTTTAGGTCTAGCTCTTCAATAACTGATTTTACGGGAACATTACAAAATAAACTAATCTTTTGGCGCATATCATCGGAAATCGGAATCTCCGTTCGACAAATAATAATGTCCGGCTGAATACCAATTTCACGCAATTTTGCAACACTTTGCTGCGTCGGCTTTGTTTTAAGTTCTCCGGCTGCCTTAAGAAATGGAATGAGCGTTACGTGAACGAATAGGACATTTTCATGGTCGCGTTCAAGAGCGATTTGGCGCAGGGCTTCGAGGAATGGAAGACCTTCGATATCGCCCGTTGTTCCACCGATTTCGGTAATCATGACGTCCGCATCTTCGCCAGCTGCGTAAATACGCTCCTTGATTTCATTGGTAATATGAGGAATAACCTGAACCGTCTTGCCCAGATAATCACCGTTTCGTTCCTTCTGTAAAACAGACGCGTAAATTTGGCCAGAGGTAAAAGTATTTTTTTTTGAAAGAATCGATGAGGTAAAGCGTTCATAGTGGCCAAGATCGAGGTCTGTTTCCGTTCCGTCATCTAAAACATAAACCTCACCGTGTTGCAAAGGATTCATAGTTCCCGGATCAATATTGAGATAGGGATCAAACTTTTGCATGCAGACCTTCAAACGACGGCACTCCAAAAGTGCTCCCAAAGAACCTGCCGTAAGTCCTTTCCCCAATGATGAAACAACACCACCCGTGATGAAAATATATTTCATTTTCCTCAGAGGTAATCGAAGGAACAATAAACACAAGAATAAAAGTGCCGATATTTCTGCCGTTTAAACAACCTAAGGGCTGCGCGCCCTTAGAATCCCCGCCAGGGGATCCATCCCCTGGACCGGGATTGCGTCCGGAACCTCGGGCGATGCACAAGGTGCCGGACGGCAGGAGGTCCTAGCCCCCGCCCGCGGCTTCGCCGCGGGCGGGGCTTTAATATTTTTAATTAAAGACCTGTGCGGCCGGACCATGCGAAAATTCGTATGGTTCGGCCGCATACCGAGGTCAAGGAGTCCGGACTCCTTGCGGGAGTCCAGAGAGCGGAGCCCTCTGGGTTGACCTGCCTTTTTACTTGACAGCCATTTCGAGAAAAAAACAATTTTCCAATGCGGTTTCAGCTTTCGCCAGAGGAAATTCGATCCATTGTAAATCCAAAGCAAATTTGCGGAAACTTTACAGGAAATATTATCCAAATTACCTCACTACAAGAAGCACAATCCGGCTCGCTTTCTTTTCTTGCCAATCCGAAATATATGCGCAATGTCGTTAGTTCTCAAGCTTCGCTTCTACTCCTTCCTAAAAATTTTGATTACACTCCAAGGGAGAATCAAACAGTTTTTTTCTGTGAAAATCCATCCATTTCACTGTCCAAAATCTGCCAACATATTGCAAAGTTAAACGAACACTCAATTTCCCATGAAATTCATTCTTCAGCAATTATTCACTCTACGGCTAAACTGGCACAAAACATTTCCATTGGGCCTTACGCTACTATTGAAGAACACGTTTCGATTGGTAAGAATACGGTAATTGGTTCTGGAGTTTTTATTGGAAACCATTCATCAATCGGCTACGATGTAAAAATTTTTCCCAACGTATCGGTCATGCCTTTTTCTACGATAGGCAATCATGTCATACTTCATTCCGGAGCGGTTATTGGCTCAGACGGCTTTGGTTTTGAAAAAGTTGATGGATGTCATGAAAAAGTTCCTCAAATCGGCAATGTGATTATCGAAGACTACGTCGATATTGGTGCCAATACAACCATCGACCGTGCTCGTTTTGCTTCGACGATTGTTGGTTGGGGAACGAAAATTGATAACCTCGTTCAAATCGGTCATAATGTAAAAATTGGAAAAAATTGTATTATTGTTGCGCAGGTAGGCATTGCAGGAAGTACAACTATTGGGGACAATGTTATGATTGGTGGACAGGCGGGTATTACCGGCCATCTGCACATTGCCGATGGCACCCAAATTGGTGCTCAATCTGGTGTTATTAAGGACACGGAATGCAATTCTACTTTACTGGGATCGCCGGCGGCTTCCTATAAAGAAACCGCTCGTCAGTTTGCTAGTCTTGCTAAACTCCCCGAGGCTTTACGAAAATTTAATAAAACATAGGGGAACAGATTTTTTACACTTCGTGGAAACCAAGTTCTTTCGTAATGAAATTTTTATCTTCTAAAATTTTTTCACCTTGATCAATTCCTTTCACGCCTTGATCAAGGCTGTTGTTTTCCTTGAGATGCGAGATAATTCTCAATCAGATCGCACAAGGTTATGCGCCTTCGGCTAGATCCGGCCTGTACTCCACAGTCATGCTTATTCCAAAACTGTTCAATTTCGCAGCATTTTCTACAAATTCTTTTTCTTCCTTTCCAATTGATCCACCGCCAAGTATACCATGAATACACAAATCTCCATTCTCACACGTCTGAAAAATGAGACTTCCCTTATAGCTATGATCCACCTGACTCTTGGCGTACGAATGTTGGGATGCTTTAGTGGCTTCGATACTCGCTTTAAGGGCTTCGATTTTCGCTTGTAGTCTATCTTTATTTTCCCGTTGTGTCCCATCCTCATTTTCCTGCGCCTTTAGTGTCGCCTCTGCCTCTCCAAGAAAAGAAATGGCTCCTTCAAAACTTTTTTCTCCACCAAGAAATAAAATATCTTGTAGAGATAAACGCTTAATCTCTTCTGTTGCCTTTTTAATGGCTTCTACTATACGACTACAAAAAGACTCTTCAGATTCTAAGTCTTGTGCTATATATTTCGCCCGCGACAAGCAATCACGTATGCAGACACATGGAATATGACCTCCATCCCGATAATCCACCCCATTAAGAGAAACTTTCTTTACTTTATTTTCTCCTGTAACTTTTCTCCACAAGTTTCGCGATATATTTTTTGCGAAAATATCAGCTTTTTCATTATCAAAAATTCCCGTTGAACCATATCCACAAACAAATGCTCCTCCTGGGGGTATCCCAGCATGTTCATTCTTATCTTCAGGCGCCTTAGAATCGGTTCTTGCCAGTGGAAATCCTGGATGAACTTCCCCCTTCTTATTTGTTACCGGACTTTCTAGTACTAGAATACAAACATTTTGATTATTTATCTCAGGATAAAAAATACATTCAACAGGAATTTGCTGCTGGTCTTTCGAATATACACATATCATATTATGATCACCGTTCGTCATTGGAAATATACCATGTGGACATCCATTACTTATACCATATGGACCTCTATTACTGCTACTATAAATACATGAAATCCCTTGCCCATCTACTTCCTTTCTAGTACGAAAATACAATTCAGACGAATCACCCTCACCGCCTTCCTCGTTTGGGAATAAACCCGACAGACATGTTAAAACAACCCTTCCTTTTCGACTAAAAGTTTCAACCTTGACCAATAGGCCCGTGCATTTGTGAATAATCAATTCATTCGTGTTCACGTCTTGGATTACAGCACATATTTGTACAGTATTTTTTACAAGATTAATTGGGTTACTATCATTGGCGACCGATTGATCACATTTAGATGCAGCATCAAGATCAATACCTTGTTCAAAGAAACACTTCCATATCTCTTCTTTGCGCGCTGGAGGGGTCTCTGGATTATGATAAGTTATCGAGCATACTGCGATATCCTGCTTCGAGACCAGAAATCGCTTCCTGTGCGCCTTCTACTGAAGTTATCGCCATATTCAAAGTCATATTTAATAAAAAACCTAATTTTAATATCTCTTTTTTCATCGGTTTTGTATCGTTCATACGACTTAATCAGTGTCAAGCTTTTTGTGGAAAATTTTTCATTTGAATAAATTTCTTCAGCGGTTTAGATAATATCCCATTATGATAATTGCCTTATGTATTATTTTTAGTGGATTTTGCTTTGGAATTGTTTTGTGTTTTTTTTACAAGTATAATATCGAACGCAATGCGCTGAATGCTCAGCTTAAAGACGCCCAGGATCGCTGTGCTGAAATCGCTACTCAAAAAGCAGAGCTTCAAGGAAAATTATCTGCCATCGAAATGCAGCTTTCCCAAAAAAATTGCGATTTTAATAATCTTTTTGAAAATTTTAAAAGACTTTCTGAAGAAAAAATTGCCATCGAAACTGCCCGTAGCGAAATTCTCAAACACCGAGAACAACTTAAACTCGAACTCTCTAACTTATCCCAGGAAATTTTAGAAGCGAAAAAACAAAAGTTTTCAGAGGAAACTCAAAGGGAAGTCGGCCATCTTATTGCCGATCTTCAAAAGGAATTCTCCACATTCAAAAATGAAATTTTTTCCCCGGAAACAAAATCACGTACCGAATTGTCGACCCATCTCAAATCACTCCTCGATAGCGTGGAAAAAATGCACAGCGAAGCCGAAAATTTGACAAATGCCCTGCGCAATAATTCGAAAGCTCAGGGCGATTGGGGTGAAGTCCAATTGGAAAATCTCCTCGAACAGGCCGGATTGTCCGAGGAAAATGGCGACTACATTAAGCAGGGCAAAGGCCTCGAATTGAAAACCGATGGCGGAACTGCTAAACCGGACTTTCTCATTAAACTCCCTAGAAATCAATGGATTTTGATCGATGCAAAAGTTTCTCTTTCCGCCTATGAACGCATGGTCAATAGTACCGATCCTCAGGAACGGGAACGATTCTTCCAACAGCATATCTCCTCCATTCAAAAACATATTGACGAAGTCGCCAAATACCATCACATTAAGAATACTATTGATATTTGTCCATTTCTATTGATGTTTTTACCCATCGAATCAGCCTATGCCAGTGCGATTTCCAATCCCTCGGCCCATAAAAAAGATATCGGCGAATACGCTCGCCAAAAAAATGTTCTCATTGTCTATCCCTCAACATTGTTTTTAACATTGCGGCTCATTCAAGCAATTTGGCAGGTGGAAAAACAAAATCTTAATGCCCAGGAAATTGCTGACCGCGGCGGAAAATTGTATGATAAATTTTGTGGATTGCTCGAAGAATTGCGTGAATTATACAAGCTCTTCGGAAAAGTACACGAGCAGTTTGATGATAAAATTATTCCTAAAATTAATGGTCGCGGCGGATTGCTTACCCAATGCGATGATCTCCAAAAGCTCGGTGCAAAAAATAAAAAGTCGATTAAGAAAGAAAATTTATTGGAAAGTTGACATATCCTCCATGCTCGGGCAATTTTGTCCAGAGAGCTCCGTTTATGGGGCGCTGCCCCATACCCCGCAAGGAGTCCGGACTCCTTGACCTCGGTACGCGGCCGATCCATGCGAAAACTTCGCATGGTTTGGCCGCACAGGTCTTTAATTGAAAATATTAAAGCCCCCGCCCGCGGCGAAGACAGCGGCGGAGGGCGTGGGCCCGCGAGCGTGGGTGAGCGCGGGGGT
>JAIRRZ010000003.1 GCA_031255715.1 Puniceicoccales bacterium | reverse complement strand
TTCTTGCTGGTCATCTGCGTCAGGTGTTGCGTCTAGAGGTGTCGCGCTTGGACTTTCATCCGTTGTCAATTCTCTCTGCTGGCTAGCTGCGTCAGGTGCCGCGTCTGAAGTTCCATCCGGTGGTGACAAAGGAGAAGTTTCTTGCTGGTCATCTGCGTCAGGTGCCGCGCTTGGATCTCCATCCACTGGTAATGGACTTTCACCCGTTGTCGGCAAAGGAAAAGTTTCTTGCTGTCCATTTGCGCCAGGTGCCGCGTTTGGAGGTCCATCCGTTGTCAATCCCTGCAAAGGGTGTTGCGCGGGTCTTGCCGATTGAGGTAAATGAGGTAGAGAAGGTACTGGCTGAGGTTGAGGCCAAGGGCTAGCTGCGACAGGTGCCGCGCCTGGAGCTCTAACCGCTGCTGTTCTAATTGATTTTTTTAAATATTCGTAGCGCGTACGGCATTGCTTGCGCGTCCTGTCTGGAATCTCGCTGGCAATTTTAGCCCACTTCCTAGCTCCATACTTTTCAACGCCTGCTATCAGCAATGCATCCTCGTCCGGAGTCCATTCACCTCTATGGATACCTGAAGCTAAGGTATTGTTCCAACGCTCATAGCATTGATTGCGCGTCCTGCCTGAAACACATCCGGCAACTGCCTCCCAGTTCTCAGTTCCATACTTTTCAACGCCTGCTATCAGTTGTTCATCCTCGTCCTGAGTCCATCTTCGTTGTCTTTGAGCCGTTGGTAGCAAAGGCAAAGTTTCTTGCTGGCCATCTGCGCCAGGTGCCGCGCCTGAAGTTCCATCCGGTGCCAATCCCTGCGAAGGGCGTAAATGTCCGTAGTAGCGATATCGGCATTGATCGCCCGTCCTGCCTGGAATCTGTCTGGCAATTTTAGTCCACTTAGGTCCTCGCGCTCTAACAGCTTCTATCAGCGATGCATCCTCTCTCGGAGTCCATGCTTTTCTACTGATACCTGGAGCTACGGTATTGGTCCAACGAATATAGCATTGATTGCCCATCCTGCCTGGAATCTCGCTGGCAATTTCAGCCCACTTCCCAACTCCATACTTTTTAACGGCTGCTTTCAGCAATGCATCCTCTCCCTTAGTCCATAGATTTTTTACTCTTCTAGTTCTGCCGTTCGGTCTACCTAAGTCGCCGTTCGGTATAAAAAAAGTTCCTAAACTGACGTTCGATAGAAAAAAACTAGATGCAACAAAAAGCAAAGCTTTTCCTGTTTTGTATGATATGCTATTTAACATAATGAAGAAGGTACCTCTGAGACTTGAAACATTATTAAGCATAAAATTTATTCCGCAGGTTAACTTTCGTTTCCTGCGGAACTTTGGCTGATAGTCAATCACAGTCGTAGATTATTGATTGGGAGTTGCTTTAGGGAGTTGCTTTATTAACTTAAATGGAACGAGAGCTGACTAAAATTTATTGCATTTTTTTTTAAATTAAATGATTTCAATCCAATGCACTTACTCGATCAGCTTAAGATGTATTCTACGGTGGTTGCAGATACCGATAACTTAGACGTTATTGAAAAGTTTCTGCTGCAGGATGCTACGACGAATCCGTCGATTGTTCTCAAAACAGTGGCGGAAAATCCGTATTTTCTGAAGAATATTTTGGCGCTTTATAATGGATGGGGGACGGAACAGATTTTGGATCGTTTGGTGGTTGAAATGGGTGTAGAAATTTTAAAAACTATTTTCGGACGCGTTTCAACTGAAGTTGACGCACATCTATCATTTAATACAGCGGCAACGGTTAGTAAGGCTCTGGAATTGGTCGATCTATATCGCGCTAGAGGAATTTCGCGCCAATCCGTACTCATAAAAATTGCGGCAACCTGGGAGGGTATTCAAGCTGCGAAAATTCTTGAAAAAGAAGGTATTCATTGCAATATGACATTGGTGTTTTCTTTAGAACAGGCTGTAGCATGCGCGGAAGCTGGAGTAACATTAGTTTCTCCGTTTGTTGGTCGTGTTTTGGATTGGTATCAGGTGAATAATCCGGAAGTTTTAGTGGATCATTTCGATCCGGGTGTGGAGTCGGTAAAATGTATTTTTAGCTATTACAAAAAATGGGGCTATGAAACAAAAATTATGGCAGCAAGTTTTAGAAATATCGAAGAAATTATGGCACTTGCTGGCTGTGATTTATTGACAATTAATCCCAAGTTACTTGAACAACTAGCGCAAACAGAAGGTATCGTATCCAATAAAATGGATTCGATTGATAAAAAATGGGAACAAAAAATGGTATTAAAGGAGCCCGATTTTCGGTTGGCGTTAAATGAAAATCAGATGGCAATGGAAAAGCTATCCGAAGGAATTCGCTTTTTTTGCCGCGATATTCGTCAATTAGAAAGGCTCATTGCAGAACGATTATGAATATTATTGAACATTTTAGTGGTGCGGAATCATTTTTTTCCATTTGTGAACAACTCCATGGAAAAAGGGTTGGCATCTGGGGACATTTACATCCAGACGGTGACTGCATCGGTGTGCAAATTGCCATGTGTGATATTTTAACACGGTGCGGTGCAATACCGCTAATGGGGTTAGTCGAAAACAAGGTGGCAGCAAACTTGAAGTGGATTGTCCGAAACTATGAATTCGTACGCCCGGAAGAAATGGTAGTCGATGAATATATCTTTGTGGATTGCGGGGTAATCCTACGAGCGGGCGATTTTGCAAAAAAATTGCCCAAACCGCTCATGTCAATCGACCATCACGTTTCCGGAGAAAAGTTTGCACAGCATAATTTCTTCTATCCCGAATCGGCAGCAACCTGTGAGATTATTGCAGATTTTATTGAGCAAAAACAGTGGAAGGTCAAGGAGGCAATAGCGACGGCGTTATACGTCGGGATTGTGACCGATACGGGGAAATTTAGCTATTCGTCAACGACGGCACGAACGCTAGCTTTAGCTTCCAAACTTGCCTTGCAAGGTGCGGATCCCCATCGCATTTTCGTCGAAATTTATCAGAATGAGCCCAGAGAAAAATTTGCACTCCTACAGCGCTTTTTAGCTTCCTTAAAATTTTATGTCGATGGAACGATCTGTGTGGGACGGGTGACAGAACAGGACTTTATCGAAACCGGTACGATGACGGATGATACGGAAGGATTGGTGAATTTTCCGCGTACGATAAAAGGGGTGCGTGTTGCAGCGATTGCCTATGATCGCGAAGGTAAAACACGCATTAGTCTCCGTTCAGATGATCCAACGCTGCGGCTGGACCTTTTTGCAGCTAAGTTTTTAGGAGGAGGGCACTTCTGCGCCGTAGCCTTTACCATAAATGATTCCTATGAAAAATTTGAACCGAATTTCATCAGCGCATTACGGGCACATCTGGATGCTTTTTCTTGGTAATGGTGTATTAAAATTTCAAGTTCACAGGCAATGAAGCAGAACTATTTTCTCGCTTTATTTTTATTATTTTTGGCTTTTGCATTGCAAGTGCGCTTGAATTCCTTCTCTGGAAATCATCCATGAACGGTGTTTTATTAGTCGATAAGCCAAAGGAATGGACGTCGCATGACGTTATAGTCAAGTTGCGCCATCGGTTAGGAATTCGAAAAATCGGTCATGCGGGAACCCTGGATCCCATGGCAACTGGATTACTCGTTTTACTTATCGGCAATGCGACAAAAATTTCTCAATATGTCACCAATCAGGATAAGACCTACGAAGGCACACTCTGTCTCGGCAAAGAAACGGATTCCTATGATAGCGAAGGCGAAATTGTCACAACCCATGACATTTGTACTTCAGATGAAGAGATTCACCAATGTGCACGGCAGTTTTTAGGGGATCAGTGGCAGTTGCCGCCCATGTTTTCTGCTAAAAAGGTTAACGGTCAGCCGCTCTATAAGTTAGCTCGAATGGGTAAAACGATCGAGCGCGAACCGCGATTGGCGAAAATTTATGCGTTTTCGATTCATGAAATTTCGCTACCCTACGTAACCTTTACGGTGGCGTGTTCGAAGGGAACATATGTGCGGACATTGGCCCATGATATGGGTCAAAAGCTAGGTTGTGGGGCTTATTTGTCGCAATTGCGGCGAACGAAAGCAGGAAATTTTCGATTGGATCAGGCGATAACATTGGAAAATCTTTTAACAATGGAGTACGATGAAATTGGGCATTGTCTCTTAGCAATTACGGATATTCTGTAGGTAATAATGGAGCAATTTCTAACAGCGAGGGATGATTTTATCCCCATTGATCTGCCCGTTGTATTAGCATTGGGAGCATTTGATGGCATACATATCGGGCATCAGGCGGTTATTGTATCGGCACGAAATGAGGCACGGCGCCTCCATGCAGCGGCGGTAGTCTACTCTTTTTGGCCCCATCCGTCAGTTATTTTAAATCGTCCTAAGAAACTCATTTCAACGCGGGAACAAAAAGTCGAACGGGTAAAAATTTTGGCCGTAGATTATTTTATTGAGCAATGTTTCACAGAAATATTTAGTGCGATCCGGGCAAAGGATTTTATTCCTTGCCTAGAAAAAAAATTTCATCGTATAGCAGGGATTTGTATCGGCGAGAATTTTAAATTCGGCCAGGGCTGCGAAGGAGATTCATGGTTTTTACGGGATCAGGCCCATGATTTCGAAATTAAAGTACAGGAATCCATATTTTTTGAGAATCAGCGGGTAAGCAGTTCAAATATTCGCAAATGTCTCAACGATGGGCACATTGGTCGAGCGAATCGAATGTTGGGCTATCCCTATTGCTTAACGGGAATAGTATCCAAGGGTAGAGGAATTGCGCGAAAGTTAGGTTATCCGACGTTAAACGTTTGCTTCAAAAATGATTTACTCTTGAAATTTGGAGTCTACCTGGTGCGCTACCGTTTAGATGAAGCGGAGGAGCCCATTTGGGGAATAGCAAATTTTGGTGTACGGCCGACATTTTTTGAGGGTATTCCAGAGGTTAGCTTAGAAGTTTACAGTTTTGATCCCGTTATTTTACATGACCAAAGTAAGGTGATTGAAGTTCAAATTTGGAGCTACATACGCGAGGAAAAGCGATTCACATCGCAGGCACTACTGGTCGAACAGATTCGCCATGACATAAAAGTTGCTAAAAGTCGAATGAATCGTCTATTTTGATTCCCACCGCTCATTTGTTAAAAATATACAAAAATTATTAAAATACTGCGGAGAAGGTGAATGGATTGATACTTTGTCGGAAAGTGGTCCGAATAAATTCATGTTTCTATTTTAGGAAATTAAAAATAAGTTTATCACAATATGATAAATTTATTGCAATATAAAGGTTGCTAAAAGTTAAATGGCCCATTTCTTTTAGAAAATGGCGATCGCTTTCGAACGAGAACTCAATGAAGAACAGTATGCTGCGGTGATTTCCCGGAGCCCGACAAATCTTATTCTAGCCGGTGCAGGAACAGGCAAAACACGGACGCTGACCTATCGCGTCGCTTGGCTCATCGAAGAAGGCGTAGCGCCAGAAAATATTCTGCTTCTTACCTTCACTAATAAGGCCGCACGAGAAATGCTCCAGCGCGTGGAAACATTGACAGGCTTTCCCAGTAATTCATTCTATGGTGGAACATTCCATCATATTTGTCAGCGCTTACTACGGCGCCATTTGAAAAATCCAAGTTTTGCGATCCTCGATGAAAATGATTCCTTGGCACTATTTAACGATGCGATTAAATCCGTTTCCTCCGATTTTGTAAAAAATAAAAATAATCCCAATCCCCGGGTACTGTACGAAATTATGAGCTTTTCACGAAATACAATGCGGTCCATTGCCAATGCAATCGAAGAAAAATATCCCCATATGGCGGACCATATGGGGATGTTAAAACTTTTTATGGAACGCTATAAATCGATTAAAGAAGAACAAAATGTGGTGGATTATGACGATTTACTCTTCAACTTTGTACAGCTATTGGACGATAACCCGGATATTGCCGAATGTTATAATCAACAATTTCAACACGTTTTAGTCGATGAATACCAGGATACCAATCCAATTCAGTTAAAAATGATCGACTTAATTGCTAGAAATGGACAAATTTTTGCGGTCGGCGATGATGCTCAGTGTATCTATACCTGGCGTGGTGCCGATATTAAAAGTATTATCGAATTTCCTCAAAAATATCCCCAAACAAAGGTAACCAAAGTCCAAGTTAATTATCGCAGTACACCGGAAATTTTGAGTTTTGCTAATGAAATTCCCGTTTCGGAAAAAATTGAGTATACAAAAATTTTGAAACCAACAAAAAGTCCATTTCGTAAGCCGCTTGTTGTTTCCGTGCTCGATGCGCGTCAACAGGCTAATTTCATCGTTAAACGACTTGTCGGCTTGTGCAATGAAGGTTATCCGCTATCGACAATCGCGGTTCTGTACCGAGCTCATTACCAATCGATGGAGCTGCAAATGGAACTGACACGCCACAATATTCCCTACACAATTACCAGTGGTGTTCGTTTTTTTGAACAGGCACATATTAAGGATATTTTAGCATTTTTACGCTTTATTATCAATCCAAGGGACGCACGGGCATTCGTCCGTATCGTATGCCGCTTTCCAAAAGTTGGCGAGAATACCGCCGAACGTATCTTGCTTTCTTTACAACAACTCGCCGAAACTACAAAAAAAAATCTGTTTTCCCTATTGGAAATGGAAGAAATTGTAAAAAAAATTCCACCAATGGCTCTGGAATACTGGTGGCCCTTGTCCCGTGTATTGCGGGGACTATACAATGGATCGTTCGATTTCCGAAAAGATGAACAAAAATCAAATGAAAATGAGGATCTCTTTGAATATACTCAGAACAAACAAGATGAAAAATTGTCCTTTGAAAATATTGGCGAAATGGTTTTCTTTATCCTCGAGGAAGAATATGGCGAGTATTTGAGAAGAACTTTTGCAAATTGGCAGCCGCGTCAGGATGATGTGGAGGCTTTTGTGAATTTTTGTAATAAATTTCAAGATATATCGGAATTGCTTCAACAGGTGACGCTTTTACAATCGGAATCCAATGAAGAAAATTTGACCGGTGAGGAAAGCATTCGCCTTAGTACGGTCCATCAGGCAAAGGGATTAGAATTTGCAGTGGTGCTCGTTTTGTCGCTAAATGAAAATAATTTTCCGCTAAGACGGACGATTGAAGAAGGCAATATCAATGAGGAACGGCGATTATTTTATGTTGCGGTGACTCGGGCGTGCAAAGAACTCTATCTATGTGTGCCCAATCAGGCAATCGTTGACTATAAAAAGGGGTATTTTCCTATGTCATTACAGCGCAGTCGATTTATTCGAGAAATCGATGGAAATTTTTTTGAAACACTTAATTTTGCTGCCAAAAATAAACCGCCTTCGACTTACTCCCGACGTTGGTCGGGGCGACCGGACTCGAACCGATGACCTCATGTACCCAAAACATGCGCTCTACCAAGCTAAGCTACGCCCCGTCTTCAAAAAATAACGATAACTATCCAAAAAAATTTCGAAAATTCTGCAAGCTTAAAATCGAAGTATTGTTATGGGGCGCTGCCCCATACCCCGCAAGGAGTCCGGACTCCTTGACCTCGGTACGCGGCCAAACCATGCGAAAACTTCGCATGGTTTGGCCGCACGGTCATTTTTTTAATTAAAGGCCATCAATATTGCAATACCAGCCTACCATGACCATTAAATCCACCGACCCCAATGAAAAAAGAAAAAGGGTTTACTATGTACGCACCAGATAGTCGTAAATCTACCCAAGCTGGTTCTTCGAATTGAAATGTTGTTTCAAGTAAAAGCTGTTTTTTGAGAATCAATTTTTCGGCATGTTTTGAACCGACAGAAGATTCGTGACAAAAATTAACAACAGATATTCCGTAGGCTCCAAACATAGTCTGTTGTTTATCACTTAGCGTGTCGTTATTACTATCGCAGTCATACTTATTCTTCAATAGGACGAACGGTAGATTTTGCTCATTTATTACCCCACTGGTAATGTATATCACATAGCTTAACCGATGAATAATATTTCTATCAGCTGGCATTGAAAATTTTTCCCTTGCACTTGGTTGCAAGAATGGACTTCTTTGAACCCACGCATTCGTATTATATCTCCACACTAAATAAGAGGCGTGTACTCGAACTCTACTAGATAAATCATTTGTGCACAACAGATCAATGAGAGCACCAGATTGATCTGTATCACTGTCAATTCTCTGCAGTTCTTCCCATTCTTCTCGAGTCAAAAGAAATTTTTTATTATCTCTTGTGCATTGCATAAGGACGGGGCATCGCGCAGGACATTGCATAGGGCAGGAAGCAACAGTTTTGTTGTGATTTTCTAGAAAATCACTAATTTTTTTCTTCCGTTCTTCATTTATTTTATGACTATTATACACTTCTTGACCATTCTCATTGTGACGTTTGTATGGAATATGTGGAGAAATTTTATAGCCACGCATTCCGGGAGCA
>JAIRRZ010000018.1 GCA_031255715.1 Puniceicoccales bacterium | reverse complement strand
CACGCCAAAACCTCCCCGGGGCCGGCCCCCACCGTAATTTAATAAAAAAAATTAACGCCCCCGCCCGGGGCGACGCCGCGGGCGGGGGTCTCAGGACCCCCGGTTGTCCGGCACCACGGGCATCGCCCGAGGTGCCGGACACACCCCTGGTCCAGGGGATGGATCCCCTGGCGGGGATCCTAAGGGCGCGTAGCCCTTAGGAATTTTTCAGGATGTTGTAATATTTTCTCGTATTTAGCGGTAAGATTTTAAAAACATACTTACCACAAAAGACGTGTGAAACTCATTTACCAGTATATATCGAGGCAATTTTTGTTTTACTTAGGGGTTGCGGTATTATTTTTGGCTATCGTACTCCTAGTGGGGAATGTCATGAAAAGCATGATGAATTTTTTGGCCAGCGGAAAATTATCACTGGGTGATTGTTTTTTTCTGGTAGTTACGTTAGTGCCATCGATGATTTCCTATGCACTTCCTTTCGGTTTTGTTGTGGCGACATTGCTAACTATGGGCGAAATGTCCGTAAATAATGAATTTATTGCGCTAAAAAGTTCTGGCATTAGTCCGTTTAAAATATTTTTACCAATTTTGTTTTTAGCAAGCTGTGGTGTTTTGCTGTCATTGGTAATTAATTTTCACTATGCCCCTCGGGCTATTTCTAGCGTTAAAAATAAGTTGCAAAATATAATTCGTGAAGATCCATTGCGCTTCATAACACCTCAGAAATTTGTCCGAGATTTTCCCGGCTACATTATTTTTGTGCAAAATTTAGATCAGAAGCGCCTAAATGATTTTCACATTTGGGAATTTGATAAGCATGAACGGGTTTCGGCATACATACAGGCAAAAACGGGAATCCTAGAATATGATGTACAGAAAAATGCTTTGGTTTTGACCTTGTTAGAAGGAACTATCGAAAAACGACTGGAGCGAGAAAAAATTATGCCACTAATTGCTTTTGAAAGATTTTCACTTGATTTGCCACTTGATAATATTTTTAAGGAAGCGCGCATGCAGAAAAAAATTCGCCATATGACACTAGGAGAAATGCTGACGTTGCGTGAACAAAGCATAAAAGATCATGATGAGGCGAAACGCATGGAGGTGCAAGTAGAGATGCAAATGAAAAGTGCGATTGCCTTTGCAATTTTAGCACTCGTATCAGTGACAATTCCACTATCGATAAAATTAAATCGCAAGGAGACGTCGATAAATGTTGCCATTGCTCTATTGCTTTGTTTAGGATATTATTTTATAATGGTGGTTCTATCATTTTTGAGGGTACAACCCCATATTCATCCGGATTTACTGCTCTGGATTCCTAACATTTTATTGCAAACTTTAGGGATAGGAATGTGTAGAAGATTGTGTCGGTATTGAAATAATTTTTACGGATTTTTGTGGATTTTGTGGCAAAAATTATGCGTAAAACGCATAGGGTATGGAATTTTATTCCATACCTGAAAGGAACAAAGTTCCTTAAATTTTTGCCACGACAGTATTTGATGAATGCACTGATTTTTAAATTATTAGAATTATAGAGTTGATAGGTATCAAAAGAAATACAATTCTCAAATATTCGCAGAAAGTACTTTACAAATTATTGTATTTTTTTATAAATGAATTACAAAAATATGGCAATTGAACTTATGGGAGATTTGAAAAATTTTTTAGTAACTATTTTCCACAACTCGGAAGAAAATAATGGAAAAATATACCATGCATTGCGGATGTTAGGATACAAGCGTTCTTTTATACGCGATGGCGAATCCTACGATTTACCGGAAAATATGTTTATTCGTAGGGTTAAGGGCGACAATCCTAAAGAGGTTCAGAATGAGGAGATGCAATTAGTTACCCAACTACTCAAAGAAAAGTCCATCGAACACGGCGAGTTAGGATTTTTTGTTGGCGACGATTGGACTGAGATCGTGACCGTCGAAGAATAAGTGTTTTAAGTGCCTCGGATTAGCTATTTAGAAAAAAAATTTACGTACCACTCTTAGAGGTGGCATATGAGATTTTATTTCTAAATTATGATTAAATTTAAATAAGAAACAAGATTAACCATTGGATTGACTTGAAGCTCCTGTGACATCACCCATTCTATTTTGTACTCCTGAAAATCGCAGAGGACCGAAGGAGTTGGCAATTTTTAAGCCACAAAGTCCGTTGCATGCCTTAGTTATATGATTTGCTCCGCTATCATTTATAATTTTATTCAAGTTAAACTTTTTGCGATCAGTTAAACTCTGATATGGTTTCGGAACAATCCCTTTATTCATTGCAGTTTCTATTGCTAAGTTGTTAATCTCTGCATTAGCTACACCGGTTCTATCTTTTCCACTTTTGCAATTGAAAGTTGTTGAGAGGCCTAATTTATAGGTTAACAATGCAATTCTCGCTTGAATGGCGTAAGGATCTGATCCATCGGTTGCGTATTTTCCCGATTGCCATATTTCCGCAATTTGGTGGGCGAGTTGAACGACAACCTTTTTATCGTCATCCGAAGCATTTGAATTTAGGAACTTTTCAACGATGTTATTTCCTTCAAACAATTTTTTTTCATTTTCCAAATTAATATTGGTAGGCTCAAATCCTGTTTGAGCAATTTTTGCGCTGCTTCCCAATAGCAATTCCATGCTTGCAACGTTTTTTTTTGATATATCTTTTGTCAATATGCTACGTGCTATAGGATTAAACTGTTGCAAATTGGTCCCAAAATTGAACAATAACGGTTCTTCAAGCTTCACATAAACTTTCTTTCCTTCGATTGTTAGTTCTATGGGCTGTTTCGATTTTGCTAAGGTTTGAAACATGTCCATTTGCTTTTCAGGTAATGAGTTGTCCGTACTTATTCCAATCATTCCTCCGGAGGTCATAAGCTGTATATTAGCCAGCTGCAATGTGTGAGGATTATTAAATGTACCATAGGAAGAATGGTTTGATGTTGAAGTTGTTGATTGTTTTGTTTGAAGTTTTTGTATTAGGCAGGCTTGTAAAATTTCCTTGCTTGCGCTTTCTTTGCCTCTGGTACATCCATGGCGAATGCCTTGGAAGAGCGGTTTGCCAGATTCCGATAATTGAGCTTTTGTTTCCCATAGATTCATTGCATGTTCTGTATCGCGGTTCAATGAAGAAATACCTTGTCCTGTCTTCAGCTTTTGACAACATCCAATTTCATTGGCAGGTTTTAAAGAAAATTTAACATTTATTTCTTTTCCTTTCTTATCAAATAATTTGGTTTCTTTTTTAAAAGTTACCCAAGTATCTTTCGCTTCATTTGTAGCCGTGCAATAATGCTGCTTAAAAAGTTTCATACCTTGTCCTTTTCCTTTCAATTGATCCAATTGCTGAATAACGTTTTTTTTCATTTTTTTTATGCAATCCAAAAATTCTTCCTTAGAGGGAGGTTGGTTTTTGAGTGTATCCAATATTTCATTAATGAGTGAGTTTAGCTGTTCAACTTGTTCGTCGAGTCCTGATGCTTTTTTGAGAATAGCTTTCATGATTTCTCCATAGTGTTTTGCATTTTCCTGTGAAAAAGTGGCTTGATTCCTTTGTTGGTAAATTTCCTTTAATCGATCGGGTCCACAACGGCTAGCAATTCTTGCGTTCGAAGCCATTTTTTTGAAGTGCTCTTTGAGCTCCGGAAACTTTTCTTGGGCGTCCTTAAGAGAAAGAGGTTTTGAATCAGCGTGCTGGTCCAGTCTTTTATTTTTACTGATGAAAGAAAAGAATTTGCTTATTATATTTATAGGTTTCGTCCTATTTTCCTTAATTATTGTAATGTTGTATATTTGCTTATCATTGTTCAATACGGCTTTGAGTTTCTGGGATTTCGTATTGTTATCTTCCGGATAATCGAATGTTTTAGAATGCTCATTTTCCCATTTGATGTTCTGTATGTTCATATTTTTATTGTAATATTTTTACAGCGCTGGGCAATAAATAAAAAATTCCTTGGGCTTTTGCCATAATATTTTAATCCGGTTTCGGCTATTCGGGCGATAAGTTCTTGCGAAATTTGTGGGACTTCTTTTACCATTAATCCATGTTGCAGGCAGGAATTGTTGGATTGCCGAATGTGGGAAAAAGCACATTGTTCAATGCGTTAACGCGAACCCGTAAGGCTCAAGCGGAAAATTATCCATTTTGTACCATCGATCCCAATGTGGGCATTGTCGAAGTTCCCGATGAGCGTTTAGCGGCTTTGAAACCTATCGCTAGGACAGAAAAATTGGTTCCTGCTGCGGTCGAAATCGTCGATATCGCTGGTCTCGTAGCCGGTGCAAATCGTGGAGAAGGTCTCGGTAATAAATTTTTGGCGAATATTCGGGAGGTTGATGCAATTATCCATGTGGTACGCTGCTTTGAAAATGGAGACATTGTTCATAGTTCTGGAAGTATTGATCCTGTTCGCGACATCGAAATTATTAATACGGAACTTATTTTATCGGATTTACAATCCATTGAAAATCAACTCAATAAGCATATCAAGAAGTCGCGAGCCAATGATGCCGAGGCTATTAGAGTTGTTGAATTGCTACGGCGTTTGCAAAGCCACCTCAACGAAGGTAATCCGGCCAGTACATTGGAAATGGGCAATGAAGAAAAAATTTTGCTGAAATCGTTTAATCTACTTTCTTCTAAACCGGTGATTTATGCATGCAATGTCTCGGAAAATGAAGTTGCCGAGGGAAATTTGTTTGTGGAATGTGTTAAAACCTATGTGCGATCGATACACCATGCTGAACATTGCGTTATTTGTGCCCAATTGGAGTCGGATTTGATCGATTTTTCTCCGGATGAAGCGAAAACCTATTTATCTGATTTTGGCATTCAGGATAGCGGTGTATCGCATTTGATTCAAGCGACCTATCGCCTACTGGGATTAGCTTCCTATTTTACGGCCGGTGAAATGGAAGTGCATGCTTGGACCTTCAAAGTTGGAATGAAAGCACCTCAGTGTGCTGGTATTATTCATAGTGATTTTGAACACGGATTTATCAAAGCGGAAGTGGTGAGTTGTGCGGATTTGATAGCTGCAGGATCATTATCGGCAGCGAAAAATGCTGGAAATTATCGCCTCGAAGGTAAAGAATATGAAGTTAAGGATGGCGATGTGATTATTTTTCGCTTTAGTGGATAATATGCGGAGGATTGTATTCAATGAGATAACAGTAGAATCTCTTGATCTATTGGTAATTGCTGGCGAATATTCCGGAGATGAGCATGGCGCAACGTTTGTTAAAAAATTAAAAACAGAATGTCCACAATACAATATTTGTGCGATTGGTGGCGATAATTTAGAGCGGACGGGTGTCGATTTTCTTTTCAATTTAGTAGAATTTTCAGTTGTTGGCATAGCGGAAATTTTACATAATGTTCAATTTTTTTCAAAGTTTTTAAAAATAACCTGCGATTGGATTGAAAAATATCGTCCCAAGGTTATTTGTTTCATCGATTTTCCAGGACTGAATCTACGTATTGCAAAGGAATTATATCGGCGAGGTATTAGTCATAAAGCCGGCGGAAATATAAAACTTTATCACTATATTAGTCCTCAAATTTGGGCATGGAAAGCGAAGCGCCGCTTTGTCATTGCGAAATATATCGACTCACTTGGAACAATTTTTCCGTTTGAAAAAGCATACTATAAGGACACTAACCTCGATGTGCAGTTTTTAGGCCATCCATTTTTGGATGAAGACTATGCATTGCCGGTCAACTATAACTCTGATGGTCCCATCCTTCTATTGCCTGGAAGCCGAAAAATTGCCGTAAAAAAAATCTTTCCTATCATGCTTAATGCCGTAAATCAAATCAAAAAATTTGGCGAAATATATGATTTAGTTGCCATTTATCCTGATGAGGATATTTTGGAAATTTTGCAAAATATTTATAAAAAGTATAAAAATATTTCCATTTCTTTTGTTCACAGTGGAACCTGTACGCTATCGGCATGTGCATCGTTGATGAGTTCGGGGACTATGGCCCTTAACTGTGCGCTTGCAGGTATCCCTGGTGTGATTGTTTATAAAGCTAGTACCATGACCTATGGATTGGCAAAATTGTTGGCGAAGGTGAAATTTTTACATATTGCAAATATTCTTTTGAATCGAGAATCGGCGCGGGAATTTTTACAATTTTCAGCGAAGCCGAAGTTGGTTTGCCATGCATTACGCAATTGTTTAAATGATCCAAAGATTTTGATGCAGGCCCAAAACGATGGAGAAGAATTACGTCGATTACTATCGGTTGATCCTCAAAATGATGTTATTTCTTGGATACAAAATGCGCTAAGGGTTCCTTAGAATCCCCGCCAGGGGATCCTCCCCTGGACCGGGATTGCGTCCGGCACCTCGGGCGCTGCCCGTGGTGCCGGACGACTGGGGCCCAAACCCCCCGCCCGCGGCTTCGCCGCGGGCGGGGCTTTATTTAATTAAAAATAATTTTAATTAAAAAATGACCGTGCGGCCAAACCATGCGAAGTTTTCGCATGGTTCGGCCGCGTATCGAGGTCAAGGAGTCTGTGACTCCTTGCGGGGTATGGGGCAGAGCCCCATAGACAAATTTCTTTGTGAGATCACGGGACAGAGTTTTGGCAAAGGTCTGTAATATTTACAGTAACCGGACTATTATTAGGAGTGCCGGAAATTTTGATACTTTTTGTTTCGTAATTGATAAGCATTTCATTGCATAGAATGGTACCTGCCGGATCCTTTACTGTAACATTTCCGGAGAGAGTAATAGTTGTATTCATCGGAGTAATTTCGGCCTGATTAGCACTACAGGAGCGTTCATCCTGCTGCAAAAATAATGGTCCTGTAATCAAGATTTGTTTAATAGAGGTAAAATCTAAGTTCATTTTTTTTCCATATGTTATAACTTTTGCGGCGGTACATTGTAATAAGAATGTGGAAGCCAACAATTCAACATTTCCTGTAAATGAAAATTCCGATTGATTCTCATTAAAAAAAATTTCGAGTTTATCACTCGTGACTGAAGTTTCAGCAATTTTTTTCGAGGACTGGGATGTAGTGTTTTTTAGCAGCGGAAATAATGGATTAAATTTTTCTATTTGTGTTGTAGGTAATTCCATTGAATCGAAGATTTCGAATGGATTTTTTATGGCTGAGATTTTAGTTTTTTTCGCTTGGTTATTAATCAAAGGAGATACTGGCTGCGAGCCAATCTTAGGAATTTCTGGATCAGTTTTCAGTTTCTCAATTGCAAAAATAACGGGTAACAATAGAGGAATGAAAAAAAGTAAGCACCATTTATTGGGCATAGACCTAGATAAAGGATACGCGTACATCTTTATTAAGTGTAAAAATTTTAGAGTTACCCAGAAGTTGCCAATCACTACCCGTTACCGAAAATCTATCGCTTGAAATTGCGATAGAACTACTTCCGCTGGCGATATTTTCTACGAAATTAAAGTTTGCCTGATCACTCGTAACGCAAATACTTTCCGATAGATGGGCTTTGTTTTTTGAAAAAAATTGAATCATAATATTGGAAATTTTTAAATTTTTATCATCGAATAAATCCGCTTGCCGACCAAAAACATCGCAAATTTTAATGCCACGTTCATCAAAAAGGGGTAATGAAAGATGATATAAGTGATTGCCGAAACACAAAGTGTGTAAAAAAGTAAGATACGTAAAGTATACTAATAAGTGGGGTAACATAGGGTATATATAAAAGATATTAGAGAACCATTTTCAAGATCAAGAAAAAAATCTATGGAATGTGAAATTTTGCTTGACATATCTCAAAAATTTGAATGACAATATATCCTAATGTATTAGGAATAGATTATGAAAATTGAAGCAATATCTGACAAAGCGTGGAATGAGTTACGTGTAAGGCCTTTTATTGTCATTGGGTTTCATGCCCATCAATCGCAGGTTATTGCGGTAGCTACTAATGATGAAGGGATTTGTGTACTTAAGATTATTGATGACAGCCACAGCGCACGACAGGATTTTTTTTCCAAGATTAGTATGAGCTATAAAGGTTCGCCAATTGCGGTATCGAATAGAAAAACGGAGCGATTTTTGAAAAATTTTTTTGAAGAAAAGATGAGGAAAAATACGGCGTTAAAAATTACCTTAAAAGGTCCGGAAGAAAAATTGGGAAATTGGAAATTTGAAATTGAAAGTGCTTTCTTGCGACAAAAAAAGATAATGTTTTCGGCCGATAACCCGATTCAGTATTTGGATTTATAGTCATGCCACCTCCTAGAATATATTTGTAAAAAGCGTCAAATTTTTTTATCTATGTTCCGATGGTAAATGTTGTCGATGTGGAGTGGGTCAATGAAAGGCTGGGGTGGATATTTTTTGATCGGAATCTAAGTGAGAAAGAGAGAGAAAATTTTTCAGGAGCATTGCTTATTAATGGCGTATTTCGAAATTTTGACTTATTACCCGTTTCACTATTAGATTTTGCAGAAACCAGTGGTTACTTTAAGGAAAATGAAAACATTGTTTTTGTTTTATCGGAAAATATGGTTCCTTGCTCAATTTTAACCGATGGAAAATTTTATGTGGCGGGAGATTTTAATCGGTGGCTATCCGATGGTTTCGACGAGAAATGGCAATTGAAGCATGAAATTATTCAAGAAAAATCGTATTTTATTTTGAAAATATCGCAAAATGAATTGTCGGAATATGGCCAATTTAAATTTGTTAGTGAACATTGGAAATGGTTACATTTGTCACGGTATTGTAAAAATAATATTACCCCGCGTCCAGGAATTGAAAATCTGGAGTATTGCGCATACAAGACGGGGCAACATATGTTACAATTTTCACTTACAAATAGTCTTTTTGACTTGCGTGAAACTGCTTTTATTGTTTGTGACAGCGGAAAGATTAGAATTGATGATTCGCGATTACTTTTTTCGTTCTATTTTGATGGAAAATTAGGAGCCTGGATCGAAGGTAATCAGACGTTTTTTGCTTTATTTTCACCGCGAGCGTTGGCGGTAGAAGTTGGGTGGAAACAATCTTTAACGGAGAGTTGTGTCCGGTTGCCAATGGAGCGATTTTCGGGAGGTGTTTGGCGGGCAAAAGTAAATGAAAATTTAAATCATCAATACTATGTGTTTTATGTAAAAAACAAAACAGATGATGGCGAAATTCTTAATGAAATACTTGATCCCTATGCATGGGCAGCTGTCAATTGTCGCGGTCCGGGAATTATTATTGAGGAAAATTTCGTAAAACATCATTTTAAGACACCATCACGGGAAAATTTAATTATCTATGAGGGCCATATCCGCGATCTAACGGCGAATTGTCCAGAGATTGCACCTGAAGAAAAATTGGGCTTTATTGGATTTGAAAAATTTATTAAAAGTGGTTATTTACAAGGCTTAGGCATCAACGCCATCGAATTGCAGCCGATTCAAGAATTTGATAATCCTGAAAAGAAAGATTACCACTGGGGCTATATGCCGGTCAATTATTTTTCTCCGGCGAGTGCCTACGGTAGTGATTCTGAAAAAGGAACACAAATCGATGAATTTCGCAGCCTTGTTAAAACGTGCCACGATTGTAATTTAGCGGTAATTTTAGATGTTGTATATAATCATGTTGGAGAGCCGAACCATTTGCATAAAATTGATCCGCAGTACTATTTTCGTACAAATGTCGATGGATATTTGCTTAATTTTAGCGGCTGTGGCAATGATCTGTGTACGGAGAGTTCTATGGTTCAAAAAATGATCGTCGATAGCCTGGAACATTTTGTGAAATTTTACGACGTGGACGGGTTTCGCTTTGATTTGGCTGAACTCGTCGGGTTGCCTCTTTTGGAAAGCATTCGAGTGCGGCTCCAAAAAATTAAGCCTTCAATCATCATGATTGCGGAGCCTTGGAGTTTTCGTTGCTACGTTGGGCATGATCTTAAGGGAACGAATCTACAAGGATGGAACGATGAGTTTCGCGATTTTGTAAAATCTTATGTTTTGGGTAACGGTAATGTGGAGGGAATTAGTTATTTTTTGCGAGGTTCGCTGGACTTCCGTTCAAGATTTCCAGCGCAGAGCATTAATTATTTGTCGTCGCACGACGATTTTTGTTGGATCGATGCCATCACGGAAAATGCAAATCATAGCGGCATAGTTCCTACATTAACGGATATTCGTCGAACTCATTTGGCGCTTGTGATTTTGTTTTTATCGCTTGGTGTGCCGATGTTGGGCGAAGGTACGGAATTGCTTCATTCTAAAATGGGGGTGCACAACACCTATCAGCGTGGAGATCTCAATGCGTTGTCCTATGAACGTTGGCGGGAATATTTTTTCACTCACAGATATGTGCAACGGCTGATTCAAATGCGCAAAGATTTACCATTATTTTGTTTATGCGAGTGTCCATCAAAGGAATATATTCACATTTTTACGGCACAGGAAAACAATTCGGCTATATTAGCGCTATTCAATGCGACCCATGAACGGGGATCCGAACAAGTTCTACTAGCAATAAACCCACATTTTGAAAAATGTCATTTTACTACTCCATTTAAAAATAATTTCACACAAATCGCCGATACTTTTTCATTTTCCGACGAAAATCGTGCGACCTACTTTTGGGGTAATGGTACACTAGAGCTGCCGCCGCTAAGCTGTGGCATTTGGAAAACAAAAAGATCCAAATGATTTTGCTGAAAATTTCTAAACCTAAAACTTTTATCATAATTTATTTTGGTTAATTTGATTTTTTTTTAAATTTTTTCCTGGCAGGACTTAAAAATATAATTGAAGCCATGAATCGGCATAATGGGCTTTTTTTTCTGTAGTGTCTTTAAGGGATTGCAAAAATTATATTTCTTTTTTCTATGAAAGTGTGAAGGTATCGGGCGTATTTGTTTGTATAGGCATTTTCCTTTGCGGACTACTGAGAGCTGATGTGTTTCCAATACCTTTGGAAGTCTATGGCCCTTACAATCCATCGGAAAGTTTACTGCAGATTTTGCTATCGCGATTAAAAGTTGCTCCATTTAATTTTTTTGCAACACTCATTTTTTTGCTCGCAATTATACACACATTTTTTGCTCCCTATTTTGCAAATTTGGCTCACCAATTTCACCGAGATGTATCCAAGGATAAAGTATTAGCGACACTATTTCATTTTTTTGGTGAAGTGGAAGTCATTTTCGGTCTCTGGATTATTCCGCTCCTTATGGCTATTTTCGCTTTCCATGGTTGGCATGCCATTGTGGCTTATTTCAATACCATTAGCTACGTCGAGCCTATGTTCATCGTCGTTATTATGGCCATTGCTTCAAGTGAGCCTGTACTTCTTTTTGCAAAGGCTTGTATGCAGAAAGTTGCCGCACTGGGCCAAAATACACCCTGTGCCTGGTGGTTTTCGATTATTATAATTGGTCCATTATTGGGATCTTTTATTACGGAACCTGCTGCTATTACCATTTCCGCTCTTCTTTTGGCGGAACAGTTTTACCTATTGAAGCCATCCATTGCTTTCCGCTATGCGACATTGGGATTACTTTTCGTCAACGTATCCGTCGGGGGAACGCTTACGCATTTCGCTGCTCCACCGGTATTGATGATCGCTGAAAAATGGCACTGGGATACGGTCTATATGTTTATTCATTTCGGTATGCGTGCGCTTATCGGTATCGTTCTTGCATCGGCTTTTTACGGATTCATTTTTCGAAAAGAATTTAAAACCCTAAAATGGCGATCCCTGAAAATTATCGAAGAAAAATCTGAAGTATACATGCCTAAATGGGTCACTGTAACTCATCTTCTGTTTCTGTTTTGGACAATTTTTAATATTCACACACCGGCGTTATTTATTATAGGATTTTTATTTTTTCTAGGTTTTATGAAAATTACGGCGGTGTATCAAGCACCCATTTCTCTAAAATCACCCATTTTAGTTGGATTTTTTCTAATGGGGTTAGTTACGCATGGTGGGCTACAGCAATGGTGGATTGAGCCCCTATTGGGACGGATGAATGAAACACTACTTTTTCTAGGGGCAACCGTTTTAACCGCATTTAATGATAACGCTGCAATTACCTATTTATCGTCTCTTGTACCAGCAATTTCTTCGAATATTGCCCTACAACATGCCGTAGTTTTTGGTGCCGTGACCGGTGGCGGACTAACCGTCATCGCCAATGCGCCCAATCCCGCAGGGCAATCTATTCTGCAAGGCTATTTCCCTAATAAAATTTCTCCGTTAAAATTATTCTTCAGTGCCCTAGCGCCAACCATTATCCTGGGGCTATGTTTCAATTATTTGTGAAATTATTGTGTGTCGGTCATCGTTACATAGTTTTCCAATTTATTATCGAAATATAAAAAAATAGCCTATTCAACGTAAATAAAGAAAATTTACGATAAAATTATTTTTATTTTTTGCTTTTCATGCATTTTTGCCTTGCTTTTTTGAAAAGCATAAGTTTCTTTATCTACTTAGATCATATGAAATATTTAGAAAAAGTTTTTCTAATTTTTGTTGTTTTTCTTGCAGGATGTTTTGAGAAAGAAGAAAATACGCTGCGTATCGGAAGTTCTGTAGGAGTTTCGACATTTGATCCGCACCTTGCGACTACACTTACCGAAGGAATGGTTATCAGTAGCCTTTTTGAAGGCTTGCTTATTCCGCATCCGCAGACTTTGGAGCCCATTCCGGGAGTGGCCGAGTCTTATATTGTCTCAAGAGACAAAAAGGAGTATACTTTTTTTCTGCGTTCGGATGCGAAATGGAGTAATGGAGATCTTGTTTCCGCGGAAGATTTTGTATATGCCGTTAGGCGGGGCCTTTCGTCTAGTCTCGGATCGCCATGGGCCGAATTATTTTTCGTGTTAAAAAATGCGAAACGTTATTACAAAAATGAAATTGTCAATTTTTCAGAGGTTGGTATAGAAGCTTTGGATGCTAAAACAGTCCATTGTACCTTAGAGACTCCCAGTGACCATTTCCTATCCCTTGTAACGCACTGGGCATGGTCTCCCATAAATGTGCGAACCATTGAGCGATTTGGCGATCCATGTGAGCGCAACAATTTGGGGCTAAACTCAAGGAATATTGTTGGCAATGGTGCATATACTCTAAAATTTTTTAATATTGGAGATAAAATTATTTTGCAAAAAAATCCAAAGTACTGGGGAAGGAGAGATGTCGCCATTCAAAATGTGCACATTATTACTGACATCAATCCAGATACAGAAGAAAATATGTTTGTTGCACAACAATTGGACATCACAGATAATGTTCCCATGGATAAAAGCGATCGTTATAGAAAAACAGGACAACTCAAATCATCGAATTCATTGGGGAGCACCTTCTATTGGTTCAACTGTAAACGCCAACCGTTTGATGATGTTCGCGTTCGAAAGGCACTTAATTTAGCGATCGATCGGGAGGCCATCGGTAAGTTGCGCAACCGTGGCGCAGGATTCGAAGCCTATGCCCTCGTACCGCCTGGAACAATGAACTATGATAGCTCTAGTTTTTTTGAATATGACAAAGAACAAGCCCAGCAACTCCTTGCCGAAGCAGGTTACCCCAATGGGGAGGGATTTCCTGAAATAACGATTCTTTACAATATAAATGATAATTGGAAAATGATTTCTGAAGCTGTTCAAGAAATGTGGCGTGTAAATTTGCATATTCACGTGAAATTACAGAGTACAGAGTGGGGCGTTTTTCTCAATGAGCGGCGCGGGCATTGTTTCGATATATGTCGTGGAGGGTGGATTGGAGACTATAACGATGCAATGACTTTTTTGAATTTATGTCTTTCTAGCGATAATAACAATCACAGCCAGTGGGCTAATGATATCTATGATACTATGGTATTAAGTGCCGGAAAGGCTGAGGATTCTTTTGAAAGAAAAAAAATTTTGAATAAAGCAGAGGCGCTAATGATGGATGAGGTTCCTATTATCCCTCTTTATTTTGATTCTATCTATCATCTTGTTTCCGATCGTGTTAGGGGTTGGTATTCCAATATTCTTGATTGGCATTTGTTGAAATTTATTCGTTTTGCTGCCGTTTCAAAACTGAACCAAAATGTTGTTGCCTTGGCAAATGTGAAATTTTACTGTTAGCCAATGTTTGGCAAAAGGTCTAAAGATTTTAAAGCGCAGTATATTCTCGAATTTGAAAAGCCTTTGCGTGAATTACAAAAAAATCTCGATGAGCTTATCGTCCGTTCTCAGGATGCTAAAGTCGATATTTCCTGCGAAATTCGTGCCCTTGAGCAAAAAATAGCCAGTGAAGAACGTAATATCTTTGCTAACCTTTCTACTTGGCAACGCGTATTGATTGCTAGACATCCCGATCGTCCCTATTCTAAAGATTATATTGGCAATATTTTTTCTGATTTTCAAGAGCTTCATGGCGATCGATTATTTAACGATGATCGTGCCATAATTGGAGGCTTTGCAATGCTTAATGGCGAATCAATCATAGTTATTGGAGAGCAAAAAGGACGGTCACTCAGTGAAAATATTGAATGTAACTTTGGCTGTCCCTATCCGGAAGGATACCGAAAGGCATTGCGTCTTATGAAATTGGCAGAAAAATTTTCGTTACCTATCATTACCTTTGTCGATACACCCGGTGCGTATCCCGGTATCGGTTCCGAAGAACGACATATTGCGGAAGCTATTGCCGTTAATTTACGCGATATGGGACGCCTGGAAACATCAATTGTTTCCGTTGTTATCGGCGAAGGTGGATCCGGTGGAGCGCTAGGTATTGCCATGGCAGATCGAGTACTTGCTTTAGAAAATTCATATTATTCAGTTATTTCCCCTGAGGGTTGCGCTGCCATTCTTTGGAAGGATCGAAAATTTGCGCCGGAAGCCGCAGAAGCATTGCAGCTATCCCCTGAAAATTTACTGAAACTTGGTATTGTTGAAGAGATTCTACCCGAACCGCTTGGTGGTGCCCACCGTAATTCTGATGCTGTATTTGCTTCGACAAAAGAAGCCATCCTACGGCATCTAAAAATTTTAAAAAAATTCTCACCAAGACAGCTCATCGAGAAGCGTTATGCGCGCTTTCGCAATATTGGTATTTTTTCTGAAGCTACATTTTAAGTGCTGCGCACCTTTAGAAATCTTCGCCGAACCATTATCCCGGGATCTCACTAACCACTAAATGGACAGACAATTGGCCGAAATCAACCTACGGGATCTAAAAGGAACTCTGTTGTTCAATGAGGCGCTTCTCGATTTTTTCAGCCGGATTGTTGCCATTTGCCTTTAGTAGTTGCAACATCGTCGCTATTTCAATTAATCGACAGGAATCGCTTCCTGAACAGCAGGGTAGGGTAGTGAGTGGCAAAGTAATGCCTAAAATTTCGCAGTTTAATGGCTCTTCAAGACCTGATTTTGCTACATCAGATGATAATGTTTCTTCGAAACGAATAACAAAATCAATCGTGGATTGGTAGCGCGTGGAATGCATTCCAAAAAGATCCGTTAATTGAAGTAGACCAATCCCGCGGAATTCCATGAATCCGTAACTAATCTTTTTGCTTTGCCCGATGAGTGTTTTATTTTGTCCACAAGAAACGCAAACGACATCATCGGCGATCAATGTACTACCGCGTTCAACCAATGCAACCGTACAAATACTTTTGGAGAGTGCCGGCAACCCTTGAATGAGCACGCCGATACCATGAATTTCGATGAGTGTTCCAGAAAGAGTCGTTTGGGGAGAAAAATACTCATTCAAAAAGATAGTTGCCCTTTCGATGAATTCGGTGGAATCGAGTGTTGTCAAAAATAGCGGCAGAGCTCTTTCATTAAAAAAATCAATCAAATACTGAGAAATTGTAATGCGATTGGTCATGACAAAACAGGGGACGTCCCGATCATCGATGCTTCCAATGACCTTTAACTGATCTTCTTGATTGAGGTCAAGGAGATAGGATAATTCACAAAAACCGAGATATTGTAAACGCTTTTCAGCGAAGTGTTTAAAATAACCTGCCAGTGCCAGTGCAGGGCGATTAATCACGCGATCTACGATTTTCCGCATATCTAGACCGTTTTTTCCTGCGATAAGTTTTAATTCTAGTAAATTTTTAGCCATTTCAAAGAAATGGCGGACGACTAATTCGTGATTCATTTTTAGTAATTCCTTCATATCCTATCGATTGCAGTATAATTAAATGGAGGGAGATGAGAAGCTTTGATCAGAAAATAGCATCATTGTTCCATCTTTGAATAAAGTTACTTGGTGTGTGCTTTCGGAAACGGCAACGGCGATACAATGGGCTACCGCTGAAATAACGGCTCCTGCAGCATGACGGGTACCAAAACCACTGGGCATTTGAATTACATGTTCACTTGAAGCTTGGATTAAGGATCCCGCAGACTCAATAACACCATCGCCACGGACTATAAAGGCACCATCGATGGATGAAAATTCTTTAATTGTTTCCGCCATAAACGGGTTTAAAATATTTCGATCCTCTTCCTTGTAACCATAGAATGGATTAAGTACAAGTGGCTTAGTAAATGGTTTGATTTTGGCAATATCTCCGATGACAAATAGACAACCAACGGGTTTTCCTTCACGGCCTTCAACGGCAATATCCGCGGCGATAGCTAATAGACGCTCAAGGGCTTCGGGATGAATACCTTCTGTAAGTAAATCCTCATTGTTGGAAAATGAATTACCAAATTCTTTACCAATATCGAAGACAGAAATGGTATCGAAAACATTGCTTTGAGGTAAGCCAGCAAAACAACAAACCCTGTCTTTTTGACTGAGAAGACCACGGGTTAATCCAATAATAACGGCGCTGCGTGCTTGGGAAAGTCGATAATTTGAAAAAGGATGAACATAAATTACATCATCGAAGTAATTTTCCATTGTTGCTAAGGTATCCGTTTTGTGGGTAACTAAAATGAAAGATAGATTATCGGAATGTTCTTTAAAATCGAAAATTCCCGTTAGAACATCGCCGAAAACAAGAACTGTACTGCACTTATTGGCATGGGCAATTTTTTGGGCTTCGCGAAGCATAAATTGATTGAGTGAGCTTTTATTGGTATTAATGATAGATTTACAGGTTCCAAAAAGAAGCCGTATGTGTTCGCGGAAGGCATTAATGGACTGACCTTCAAGAATAAGATCGACGTTTTCTTGGTTTTGGAAAATACGGGCAATGGCGGCTAGGACTGTAAGGTAGGATTCTTCATTTTCCGTTGAAATAATCATTAAAAAAACGATACGTGTATCCTTATGTTCACCGGAGTTTGAAAAACTGAGACCATTTTTACACCGCCCAATGGCAAAAATATAGGGCTTACTGATAGGGCGACGGATATAGGGCATGGCGATTCCATTGCCGAGATAGGAAGTAATGGTCTTTTCGCGCTCTAGAATTTCATTGATAATGGAGGTGTTAACTTCGGGGTCATTGGAGATATTACAAGTTTGCAGCAATTCATTAAGTGCATCGCTAAAGTTATTGCCTTTAAGCTCGATGATTCGATTTTTTGATAAATACTTTCCAAGACGCATAACTACCTTCTCCTCTAAGATAATGTCAAATTTTTTCATGCCAACCATAAACTTAAAAAAATAGAGAGATTTTTTATGGCTTGTCATTTTTAGAGGAGGTAATAGGGTGAAAGATGATAGACATATGAAGTTTGTGGCAGAAAAGGATACTTTGATTACTGGATTACAGCAAGTGATGAATGTCGTTGGGACAAAGTTGACCATGCCAATTCTTTCCAATGTTTTAATGGAGGCCATAGCGGATCGCGATCAGGTTGCACTTTCGACGACCAATTTGGATATGGGAATTTGCTGTAGCGTGTCGGCACAGGTTCAGCAATCGGGTCGCATTACCTTGCCTGTAAAAAAAATGGCATCCATTGTAAAGGCATTACCGGGAAAAGAAGTAACCTGTACGATGGAAAATGATGTTTGGATCCGAATAGAGTCGGACAGTTCGCATTTCAAAATTTTAGGTTTAGCGGCGGATGATTTTCCAGCATTACCGCAATTGGAAACGGAGCAAAAAATTGAAGTCAATCAAATGCAGCTTGCTCGCATGTTAAAAAGTATTTCTTATGCACAATCTAGGGATGAAAACCGCTACATTTTGAATGGTGCCTATTTTTTGGTGGAGAATAGTAGTTTGAATTTTGTTGCAACCGATGGTCGTCGTTTGGCATTAACTTCCAGTGAAATTTCCGGATGTAATATTCAAAAAAGTGTCATTGTTCCAGCAAAAATGATTGCGGAATTGGAACGTACCCTGGGTATTGGTGAAAATGTGCGCATATTCATGACGGATAAACAAATTGCCTTTTCGATTGATGTTACCAGCGAAAACAATCTCGGTGATACGATATACATCGTTTCTAAAATCGTCGAAGGCAAATATCCAAATTATAAACAGGTCATTCCTTCCTCATCTGACTATCGCGTGCGGTTAGATCGAGAACAATTGCTATCCGTAGTGCAACGTATTGCGCTCGTCGCAGATGAAAAAGATTATTCAGTACGTTTAAAGTTTGAAAATGATTCGTTAGAAACTTCGGCACGTAGTGCAAGTTACGGAGAAGCACGGGAGGTATTACCTATTACTTATAAAGAAAAAACTGTGGAAATTGCATTTAATCCGCAGTTTTTGATCGATCCCTTCAAGGTTTTAACCAGTGATGAGATATTTTTCGAGTTTAAGGATGAATTTAGTCCAGGAATTATTAAGACAAATGATACATTTTTGTGCGTAATTATGCCCCTACGCATTAATTGAGCAATGAATGAATCTGCCATGAAATTTATGGAAGAAAGGCGAGAATTGGAGTTTATTAGACTGCGGCTGGATCACTTTTTTTTGATTTTTGTTGGTCTTTGGGGGATGGTGTTTTTCATTGGTTGGATTTTTAATTATTTTACAAACTGTTTTAAAGATTCCATTATAAAATTATGTGTCTCGGGAGGATTGCAAAATATTGCAGCAACGGTACTTTTGTTTCAGCTTTATCGTTTCCAAAAATGGCCTTCGATGAATCCATTAAAAATGCACCCATTGGATTGTTTGGTCATAGGTGTTAGAGGACTAGTGCAACTCTTGCCTCTATCATATGTAACAGGCGCTCTGTGGCAAAAAATAGTTTCATCGTTGAAGTATGTGTTGAATGTTGATTGCGTAGAACAACCTTTACTTGCATTATTGCGGTCAAAGTTAACCCATGGGAGGCAATTTTATGGAATTGTTTTTTTGATCATGGTCTTGGCACCGGTTACTGAAGAAATGTTTTTTCGTTATTTTTTATATCGTTCTTGGAAATCATATATGCCTTCTCGACAAGCTATGCTATTGACAGCATTTGTTTTCGCTCTATTGCACTTCAATTTAGCAGCATTTTTATCCCTATGGGTAATGGGAATATTTTTAACATTCCTCTACGAACGCTGCGGTAATTTACTTCCCTGTATCATTGTCCATGGTCTGTTTAATTACGTTTCCGTTTTGTTAGTAATACTATTTTCGTAGATTTACTCTACAATTGCTTCCGTCGAATAGAAAATTTCTTGACAAACTTATAAACGATTCCAATGCTGGATGGCAGTGGGTGGAGGTAAACGGCGCATCTGAAATGCACACAGTTGTTCCATAAGGTTTTTTTTTAATTTGTCCGTATTTCATTCGATTGATTAATGACATTACTTCAAAAATTGGAAGGCGGTATGACTTGTGCGACGGCAAAAAGCTTAGTTGACCTTGGGGAAGCCTTTGGATATTTACTGAAAGATGGAGATATTGTGGCGCTTCGTGGCGATTTAGGGGTTGGCAAGACGACATTTACGAAAGGTATTGCAAAAGCTTTGGGGATTGCTGATTCCGTAACAAGTCCAACTTTTAATATTATGATTCAGTATATTGGGATGATCAATTTAATGCATATCGATGCCTATCGATTGGATGATTGTGAGTGTCTGGAGGTTTGGGATTACGTGCAGCGCCCCTGTGTAATTGTGATTGAATGGCCAGAGCGTTTAGTTGAGTTGCAGAAAAATATAACACATGATCTTCGAATAACGATACGGAAAAACGAAAAGCGTTGGATAATCCTGAAGATGTTGAACAAAAAAATATTGTAGTCCTTTGTCGATTCATAAAATGAAAGTATGATTTTTAAGAAAAAATCTCCACGTTTTTTTAGGACTGTGAAAAATTGGTTTTTTACGGGTCTTTTTATCCTTCTTCCTTTAGGGATTACTGCTATTGTTGTTGGTCTTTTGCTTGATCATTTAGGTGCGCCGGTGAGTCGATTTTTTTTAGAAAGTTTTGGCTTTGAAATTCCGGACAAATTTTGGATGACTACAACAGTAAATCTTTTTTCGACCATATTGGTTGTCATCGTCATTACGGCTCTCGGATATTTTTCGCGATATTTTTTAGGGAAAGCAATTATTCATTTAACGGAGAGGGTAATCGATGGTGTGCCGTTTGTGAATACGGTATATAAAACAGTGAAGCAAGTGGTAGAGACTTTTAACAAAAATCGTGAAACTCTATTTCAGACTACGGTCTTGATTGAATTTCCTCACAAAGGGATGTATGCCGTCGGTTTTTTGACAAGTGATGGTGTGGGAGAAGTTCAGGTAAAGACAAAGGAGCATGTGGTGAGCGTCTTTATGCCGACGACGCCGAACCCGACGAGTGGCTTTCTGCTACTTGTTCCCCGCGAAGACATTGTATTTTTGGATATGTCCGTAGCTGAGGGGATGAAGATGATTGTTTCAGGTGGGGTCGTTAGTCCAGAATACCTGCCGAAGAACAAACAGGGATCGCAAAAACCAAGGGAAAATCAATTGAGAGAGAAAGTTCGAAGCGAAAAAAGCCACAAAGGTGAGCGACAAAATCCACGTGGGCGTAGTAAACATGAGAAACGGAAATGATTTGGTTCCAAAAGAATTAGCGATTAAGTTCCATGGTAAAGAATAAATTTTTTATAGCCGGAAGCAATTATTTTAGTGTTACCCAAAGGGGAGATGTGATTATTCAGTCATTTCCGGATTCAGATATCGAGGTGGTCGATGGTAATGCCGTAAAAATTACTGAAGTTTTACAAGAGTTGCAGCAGGTTTATGATGCATTGCGTACCATTTCCATGTTTTCACCACAGAAATTTGTTTGGTATAAAAATGTTACTTTTTTAGGCGATGATACTATAATCAAATCTGAAGGTGTCCAGGCTTGGATCTTGCGCATTCAGCAAGCACTAAAGCAACTGCCGGAGGTAGGATTTTTGTTGACAACAATGACCATTGATCGACGATTGAAAATTATAAAATGGTTTCTAGAAAATTGTCAGTCAGAAATCTTTGATGAGCTCCCAAAAGCTGGCTGTGAGCAATATGTATTATCTCAGATTCAAAGCGCTGGAAAAAAAATAAAACCCGATGCTCTCAATCAGCTGTTACAATATACTGGAGATGATTTGAGTATTGTCAATGGGGAGCTTGACAAAGTGTTGCTCTATGTTCATGAAAAAGACGAAATTACTCGAGAAGATATCGAAGCGATTGCGGTAGATCTCCGGGGGGATAATTTTTTTGAGACAGTTGATTTATTTTTTTTGGATTCCAGGGAACAATTTTTAAGCAATATTCGACGCTATTTTTTGTATCGAGATGAGGGGCGGCCATTCCTTGCAGCTCTACAAAATCGTACGCGCCTACTGATCCAACTGCGTTATTTTTACGAAAATGATGGCGTACAGAAAATCAATAAATCAATTTTGGAGCAGCTTAGAAATCAATATGCTACGATTTATCAAGCAGGAAATGGAAGTATTTTTGCACAAAACCCATGGTACTTGGGAAAATTGTTAGAAATTGCTAAAAAGTGTTCACTTCAGAATTGGATTCAATTGCAGATCGTGCTATTGCGTGCGGTTATCGATCTTTCCGAAAAATATAATCATCAGCAGGTCATTTTTGAGAGATTGTATTTTTATCGAAGGTCGCTTGTATAATAGCTTGTGAAGAAATGAGGATTATTCGAAAGTTGCGCTATAGCTTAAAAAAACAACGCAAACAATTGCGAAGACTTTTTGACAAGTTTGCACAGTTTATTGCCGATGTTCTCTATGATCGCAAGGCGACCTTAGTTGCAAAAATATTGGGGACGTTGTTGCTACCGCTTTCGTTTGTTTTTTTACTTATTGTTAAAATTCGCGTATGGCTGTATCAAAGACGCTTGCTTTATTCTCAATCGCTTGGCTGTCATGTCATCGTTGTCGGTAATATCACCATGGGGGGGACAGGCAAGACGCCGGTAGCGGAATATTTGGCAAGGTTGTTGCTAGCGATGGGTCGAAGACCGGCCATTATTAGTCGCGGCTATAAAAGTAAGAGTGAGCCGATTTATGAAAAGTTTTTGCGTTGGCTAACTCACTCTCCGGATAAGCCTCCCAAAGTTGTAAGTGATGGAAAAAATGTTTTATTGAATTCAGAATTAGCCGGCGATGAGCCTTATATGCTGGCGAAAAATTTGAAGGGTGTACCTGTAATTGTCGATAAAGATCGGGTTAAGGCTGGACGCTACGCGATCAAACGCTTCGGTTCGGATGTGCTTATTTTGGATGATGGTTATCAATATTTGCGTCTTCGATCAACATTGCGTATGGTTTTGATCGATAAAAGTAATCCTTTTGGCAACTATTACCTTATTCCGCGTGGTATTTTGCGCGAGCCGCTTGGACACCTTAACCGCGCGTCGTGTATTTTTTTGACTAAATCAAATGGCATATGCGATCATAGGTTAGAGCAGAAAATTTACAATGTTAATTATGGCATACAAATTGTCGAATGCTGCCATCAATCGTGCCACTTGGTAAGCCACGATGGGATGGAAATTGTACCATTGGAAATTTTACAGAAAAAAAATGTTGCTATTTTCTGTGCGATTGCGTCACCGGATGGTTTTGAGCAATTCATTTCGAGTTTGGGGGCGAATATTATTTATAAAAAACGTTATATCGATCACCATCGTTTTACAAATGCGGAGCTGTCAAGTATTAATGAACGTGCTAAAAATGCTGATTTTTTAATCACTACAGAGAAGGATTCGGTTCGTATTGCCAATGATTTTAGATTTAATGTTCCGTTTTTTTACATGCGAGTGCGGATACAATTTCTACGTAATGAGCATTGGATTCAACATTTACTCAGTGAAGCATTAGCACTATGAATTTTTTGACGTAGGCATCGATGTTTTTCATCCCGGTGACATGTTCTTTCTGTTTTTTATAAAAAAAAATTTATATATAAAATGTATGCATATTCCAATGGCAAAACATATTTCTTTAATTTTTGTATTACTGTAATACATGATTATCCTCTACTTCATGTTCAGCAGTTTTGAAGTGTTTTCTTTCTTTTTCAAGTTTTTTCTTGGCATTAATAGCCAGTATTTTGACGCTGATGATTGATTTCGTTTTTTTTCAGGTAAGCATTATAGAAGTCATCGGCGGTTAAACCGAGAACTTGTCCTGTTGATATAACGAAATGCATCAGGTCGATAATTTCAATCTTAGCATTTTCTTCGTCAAAATGTTGCTGTTTTTTCCACCATTTCCATGGAACGGAATCGACAAGTTCTGCTAATTCCTGGTGGATCGCACGGGAATATTTTAGAATCCATTCAATTTTTTCTTCTTCAGAAAGATCGTGCGTATGAACACCGATCCGTGCGTTTAACTGTTCCTGCAATTCAAACATCTTTTCGAGCTTATCCATAATTCTTTTCTCCTTTTAAGTTAAAATTTGAACATTTTCCAGAATTATTTTCGGAATCTAAAGATTGCGTACAAAGTTTTTAAGTTTCCGACCGGTGGTCTGAGACCCCCGCCCGCGGCGAAGCCGCGGGCGGGGCTTTAATATTTTTAATTAAAAACAATTTTAATTAAAAAAAGACCTGTGCCGGCCAAACCATGCGAAGTTTCGCATGGTTTGGCCGCGTATCGAGGTCAAGGAGTCCGTGACTCCTTGCGGGAGTCCAGAGGGCGGAGCCCTCTGGTCCCTATCTCGTGCGCTCACTAAGAATCCTCGAAAGGAGAACCAAACCCAGGAACGGGAGAGCGACCTTGGTGCAGGTCG
>JAIRRZ010000028.1 GCA_031255715.1 Puniceicoccales bacterium | reverse complement strand
AGGGCAAAACCATTTTCCGAGGATCGGGAACGGCACTCCAAGCTAACCTTTTATTTCAGCTCTGAATTAGTATCAAAATCAACTATTTTAAAATTTTCGACGTGAAATACAGGATCCGCTCGAAAAATTAATTTAATCTGAAGCTCGACTTCAATCTCAAGCAACTGCGATTCATAGTTATTCCGCAAATATTCGAGCGCACTGGGATGCAAATAAACCCGTATTTTATTCAAATAATGTCCATATTTTCTGACGATACTAACTAACTTTCTATAAATTTCGATGCTTACCGTGCGCGCCGATTTCACAAAACTGCGCCCATTACAATAGTGACAAGTTGCCCGCATATCGCGGACCGTGCTTTGGGAGTGCCGTTGACGCGAAATTTGCATCAATCCAAAGGCCGATAGCGGTAAAATCTGCGTCCGCTCCGCATCATTTTTCAGTAAATCACACATCAAATCATAGAGTTTGCGCCGGTCACGTGGATTTTTCATATCGATGAAATCGACAATGATTAAACCACCTAAATTGCGCAATTTGATCTGGCGATTAATTTCCTTAGCTGCCTCAACATTGACCTGATAGAGAAAATTTTTGCCCCGATCTTCCGTATCATCGCGATTGCGATGACTACCCGTATTGACATCAATTGCCGTAAATGCTTCCACTTCGTCAATTATAATTTCACCACCGGACGGCAAGGCCACATGGCGCATAAACGTTTGATCAATTTGACGATCTACGTTAAATCGTTCAAAAACGGGAATTACATCTCCATAATACTGAATTTTCGACTTCGAACGCTTCGAAATTTTTTCAACCAATTCCAACATCCGATCGTAGGTCTCTTTATCGTCGACAATAACCCGATCAATCTCCTCCGTTAGAAAGTCACGCACCGATGACTCAATTAAATCCGGTTCCTGATATAGAAGGGTTACTCTACCCCTACTTTTGTCCTGCCGACCTAAAATTGCCTGCCATTCTTGAAGTAACATATGTAAGTCGCGGACAAAATAGCGGATCTTTTTTCCCTGGCCAGCCGTACGAATAATAATACCCATGCCCTCAGGAATTGTCAATTTTTCGATAATTTTTCTTAATCGTTGGCGTTCCTTTTTGTCCTCAATCTTTTTGGATACGCCACATTCCCCCGCGTAAGGCATAAGAACAATGAAGCGCCCCGGCAATGCAACATTGGTTGTAATACGTGGTCCTTTGGTCCCAATCTGATCCTTAATAACTTGGACCATGATCTCCGCTCCGATGGGGTAAATGCTTGGAATCTTATCAGCCGTCAACGGTTTAGCCTTAGCGGAACAGGTATTACGTACCACCTCGATACCCGAATCCATCGCCGCCGGTAAAGCATCCCAGTAATGCAAAAAAGCATTCTTTTCCATACCCACATCCACAAAGGCTGCTTTCAATCCTCCCTCAAAATTTTGAATTTTCCCGTTGAAAATGGCACCTACCATATTTCTGCGATCGTTGTACTCCACCGTAAATTCTTTCAATAATCCGTCCTCTAAAAGGGCCACACGACGCTCCAAGGGATTAGCACTAATCACAATTTCTCGAAACACTTTTGTTCCCACAGTCAATTTTTTTAGGATACGCTGCAAAAGCGGACGATCCTTTTCTCGCTCTTTCGACAATTTTTTGAGTGCTAACTTATCAGGCATTTCCACAGACTCCTCTATGGGAATTTCCTTTAATGATTCTAAAATTTCTTCTTCTTCTTCTCTTTTAAAATTATCCATAACTAATACTCACTTCTAAAACGGTATATGCTCTGTACAATTCCTTGTAATAGGCAGCATATCACCATGAATGATCCACCATAGCTGATAAATGGCAGTGGGATGCCCGTAATAGGCATAATTCCGAGGGTCATTCCCACATTGACGCAGACATGGATAAGCAGTAATACACTAATTCCTACCGCCAATAACAGTCCGAAGCAATCTCGTGCCAAACACGCAATACGCAATCCATTCGCCATCATTATCGCATAAATTAATAACACACACATACTCCCGATGAATCCATATTCTTCCGCGATAACCGAAAAAATAAAATCATTCGTCGCTACAGATTGAGGCAAATAACCTAATTTTGCCTGAGTTCCATTTCCCTGACCTTTTCCTGTCATCCCCCCGGAACCTACTGCAATTAACGACTGCCTCAAATTCCAACTGATACCAACCCCCTGCGGATCGACAATATCAGGTGCTACAAACGAAATAATTCGATTTCTCTGGTAGTCTTTAAGAGGTAATAAAGAAATTTTTTCGAATTGTCCAATGGAAGTTTGCGGATTAAGCTGATGGTGATCCAAAAATAAATGGTAGGCATAGGCATCCCAAGCTACAAGACTCCCCAAAAGTAATAACACTGATAGAACGCTAATAAAAAATTTATTGGGTACTTCGGAAACGAAGAGTAATGCAAAAGCAATGGGTAAAAATGGTAATGAAGATCCTAAATCGGGCTGCAGCATAACGAAAATCACAGGTATACCGAAAATCAAAAGTACGCTACCAATAGCCTGAAGCGAATCCTTAAGCTTTCCGATTTTTGATCGAGCTAGGATACTAGCACCCATAACAAGCGTCCCTAATTTTGCGATTTCCGAAGGCTGAATTACAATGCTCCCTACCTTGAGCCAACGGGTCGCGCCAAAACGTCGCCATCCAATGGGCGTAAAAATGAGCAAAAGCAGTATAATACTAAAAAAGTAAATCCAATGACTATTTCTCAAAAAGATTCTATAGTCCGCAAATGCCATTCCGCAATAGAGCAACATACCCAATACTGCCCAAATGATCTGGCTTTTCCATTGAGTATCCATGTGATAATTTTGCGCCGAACGAATGGAAAAAACGCCAACAGCGATCAATAGGAACATACAAATTGGCGTAATCAGATCAAAGCCAATCCCATTTTTTTTTTCAAAAAATGACGCAATCCATGCGATGATCCTGCGCCTAATTCCAAATACAACCCTTACGGCCACGATAGTATCCCTATTAGTCGTATTCAAAAAAAAACTAACGACAAAACATTGAAAGATCACCACGAATGGAACGCTCCCAAATACAGTCTCCAACAGCAATTCTTAGGCCGGCAATCAATGCCATATTTTCTGTCGTTTCGAGCTTTAATTTTCGTTGCATATGCCGTTCTACAGAATTTTGAATTTGAACAAAATCACACTCACCTGCATATTCAATATTGAGTCGAAACTGGCGATATTCATTTTCCAAAAAATAGAGATATTTCCGCTGCAATAAACGACGCGCGGTCTCCGCAAACTCTGCGATCAATTGGGCAACAATTCGCACACGGGACAAATCAATCTCCGCCCCATCAAAGGAAAGTTGCGCCAATCTTTTCGCCAGAGTAATGACTCTTTTTTTAGATAACATCTCTACAATCGTAACACTGCTCTATCCAAATAACGCGTTCGCTCTTCAGAGGAAAGCTCCCTAGCCAGGACCTTTGCCGCCATATCCGCAACTAATACTTTCACTTCATCCTTGAGGTCAACTATCATTTTAGCCCTTTCATCGGCAATATTTTGCTTTGCCGAAGCGATCATATTCTGCGTAAGCTGTTCAATTTCTTCCTTTTGCTTGGCAGCGTAATCCTGAGCCTGCCGTTTCGCATCCTCAATAATTTGCCGTGCTTCTTCTTTTGCCTGCGCCAATTGCTCCCGCACCGCTACATCGGATCGAGCCAATTGTTCTCGCATTTCTTCCGCATAGCGCAGTCCACTCTCAATTTTTGTTCGCCGTTCCTCCATTGTTTTCAAAATGGGTTTAAAGGCAAAATAATAGAGTATTCCAACAACACAGAGAAAATTCAGCGACTGGATAAGTAAAAGTTGCCAATGTACACCAAAGTTTTCTAAAACATCGGTCAATGCATCCATTACTGTTCCCACAAAAACTGTTTCTATTTCGAACACGATTTCAAATTATTTGGCAAAAAATAACGCATAGAAGGCAATCGCTTCCGCCAGCGCCATCCCCACTATGGACTGTACAAGGATCTTCCCCGAAGCACCTGGATTTCGAGAAAGACCTTCTACGGCCTTCGAACCGATCATTCCTACACCCAACGCTGCAAAAGTGCAGCCCATTGCACCAACTAAACCTGTATTTGTAATTTCTGCAATAAAACTTAGCATAATTCATCTCCTTAAAAATCTGGATTAACTTCTTCCAATAGCTTTTTCCTCCTCCTCGCCGTGATTACAGATTAAACCGATATACACCGCAATGAGTAGTGTAAAAACAAAAGCCTGAACCAGGCTAACTAAAAATTCTAAAAAATAAAAAGGTAATGGCAAAAAATAACCTAATTGACTCATTACTCCGGCAACTTTCATCGCAAGCCACGGTGAATAGGAAGCCAACATGGCATAAAAATCCGTATTCACTAAGCCACCCGACGTCAGAAATTCACTCATTTCATACATGTTATGCAAAAGGTTTTCTCCGCCAAAAACGTTGCCAAATAGGCGAAAGGAAAGGGAAATAATGCGAAATAAAATCGATAGACACTCCACTAATCCAACGCCAAAAAAGATAAGAAATAGCATTCCATAAACCGCAGCACTAATCTCACTTTTATCAGCTTTATTGCCAAAAATGTGTTGATAAAGGCCACCTAATCCCACACTTTTTACACAATAATAAATCCACACCAGCATCGCAATCACCGCTAGGGCCAACGTCGCATTCAAATCCGCATTCATGGGGCGAAAAATACCGCGTAGATGCTCTCCGTGCTGCACCCCAATGGAACCAATCCCTGGAAATAAACCGCTCAAATTCTGAATCAAAACAAAAACGAAATAGCCCATCAGTAGGGGTAAAATCTTGGGAAACAGGTGATGCCCTACAATCGGCTCAAAAATGCTACCAACGCCCTCGATAATACCTTCGATACAGGCTTGCCCTGGGTAGGGAACAATTCCCACTCCCTTGCGTACAATAAAACGTACGATAAGTACAATAGCCACAGAAATCAGCACACTAGTCAGCAAAGAATTGGTCAAATAGCCAAGAATACCATCCGCCGAAAAAATCGATTCCGCTTTTGTGGACACACCCGCTCCCTCAGCAAATATATATCCATTGCCAAAAAAACAAATCGATAATAGACTTAACTTTTTAACTTTCGCCATTAGGAACCATAATAGTATATTGATAAGGTTTTATTATGTCAAAACAAAAGCAAATAAAAATCAATATAGAAATTATTCGAAATAATCCTAAAAACAAAAGCAAATAGTTTTATCATATTCAATAAAATTTATGAAAGCGCAGGACCTTTTGCGAAAAAGTTACAAAAAACAAAAAAAATACATAGTTTCGTATGTTTTTATTTACTTTTTATTTTTTTTCGATAGAACCAGTCCCAGTGTGATGGAGAGGTTGAAAATTGAAAATTTTTTGATTCAGAAAAAGAGATCTTCTGGTAGTGTCATCATATTAGTATTAATCCTATGCGCTTTTTGTACAATCATTGCGACGCTATTTTTACGCAATGCTTTGGATGAAGTCAAATATCGCAAACAGATGCAAATTTCAGCCATAGCAAAAATCGAAGCCTATTCCTTTCTTAATCTTATTCTATCATTTCTGAGCAATTACAAAAAAACAGATAACGTCTCTTCGGCTTTGGATTCCAATAATAGAGGCGTAAGAAAAGATCCCAATAAACTGATTTTTGATGAAGAAATTATTGGAGCATTACCGACTCCATCGTTCCATAACCCTTCCAATCTTTCAGCACCATCGATATCCGATTTAATATCAGTGTATATTGCTAAAAATATTCCCAATGAATTAGCAAATGCCGATGGTAATTGGCCTAATAATTTTACCGATGTTACCTTCGACACGACCACAACCCATGCACGGCTAAAGCACGGAGATTTGACGATTGAAATCACATTTGAAGACCTAAACGCTAAAATTCCATTGTGCAAGGAATTTGATAGCTCTGCGCCGGGTTTGATCAAAGTTGCCCTTGCGTCATGTGGTGTACCAGAATCCTCTATTAGCAAAATTAATGAATTCTTAGGCATAACTGAAAAATTATCCCAAAATGATCCCAAATATATTTTTAACTGGACATCCTTTGAAAAAATAGGGAATATTACGGATAGCAACGTAGTCCAAAAAGTGAAAAACATATTTACACTTGAATCATCCATCGTCAGTAAATCCAATAATCCAACCGCAAAAGGCGCTGCAACCGATAAAAATATACCAGGACACAAAAAATCACCAATGCCCCCAAAGATCATCAATTCTAATTTAAAAATTAATCTCCTGACAGCCTGTCATGAGCTACGCAATCACATTAATTCTTGGGCCCAAGGTGGAAATATAATTTCCAAAGCCGGAATAACGCTCAGCAATAATCGAAAAAAAGAAGATATTGAAAAATTTATTAATGACCATTCCATTAATATAAGTGGTGGTGAAAGGAAACAATTTAGTAATTTTTGTTCAGCAGAAACCCTATTTTTTTCACTTAAAATTTGTGTCAACAGTGGTACGGGAAATTCTTTTTCACTTATTTGTTTCTGTGAAACCAGCTCATCTACTACAACTACATCCGTTGGCAATAGTCAATTCAACACCAAACGGCATTTACCCTTTAATATTGTAAAAATTGAGGAAATTTAATTATGGGAAAATTAACTGAAAGTTTTTCGAATTGGAAGGAAGAGCGGGAAATTGCTCAATCTGAACGCGTTTGCATCGTCCCTTCTGAACTGTGTTTCATGAGTAATTGTCCCTTGCCCGAAGGCAAATTAAATAATGAGACCATCGAAAGCGTTGCTTTACTTTCGCTTGAATCATCAAGTCCTTTCCCCCCTAATGATATGTTTTGGGGGTATACGATTGACAAATCGGCATCAATAATTCGTATCTTTTCCGCACTTAAAAGCCGCGTGAAAGCTATTAATACAATCGCTGATTCCGCCGCATATGTTCTTCCATCTTTTTTGATCCCCGTGTTGGATTATTCAATCCACAAAGCTATTCTAAAACATAATGACTCAACCAAATTATATGAAAAAATCGCCAATGGTGAAATGATTATCACCAGCGAAATTCCATCTGATCCCAATATTCCAATTTTTGACTTAGAAAACATTCAAGCCATTCCTGAATTTGGAATTACGATCTATTATACTTACCAAGAGAATGCTTCGGCAAATCCTATTCATAAGGTTATTAGTTTGCCTTTCCAAAATAGCCGGCTCATGGCCGTAAATATGCAAAATGCAGATTTGAAAAAATTTAATAAACAAAACAAAACAATAACCAATACTTCGCTAACCATTACCACACTAATGACCCTGGTTATCATTTTTGCGCTTGTTGGATTTTTTATATTTGGCCATATGTTTCACAAAGAAAAGCAATTCAGCAAAACGCTTTCTCAAAAAGATGAGCAAGTGAAACAAATTCAGCAAAAGGATGAACGCGCCCATGAATTAGATTTATTCTCCAATCGGCAACATGCTTATTTTCGTGGCCTGGATCAGATCAATGCCCTTCGCCCGGATTCCATAACATTTAAATCTCTGTATGCTTCGGAAGGAGAAAATTTTGAAATCAAGTGTGCCGCTAAAAGCCTTGAAGATGTCGAAAAATTTAAAAAAGTCCTTGAAGAGTCTCTACTTTTTAAGGTTGTAAGAGTCGAAGATAAAAGTATACAAGATAATCAAATTATTAATTTTTCATTATTCTTAACATTTAGAAAATTATGAAGAAGGTTTCGAAAACAAAATCATTTTTCTTCCTGCTACGCAAGCAGGAATGCAAAATAATCGCCACATTTTTTACTTTAATTGCCCTTGGCATAACCTGGGGATGCTTTAAAGAGTGGACAATTTACAATACTCAAAAAAATCAAAATGAAAAAAAACAAGGAGAGCAAAACGCTTGGCTGAGCCGAGAACAAGAAATTAATGAACGTTTTCGCAATATTATCGATGATATGTTACGCCGTGATAAAATAGACCAACCGAAGCTAATGACATTGGTTAAAAACGCAGCCCAGAAACTTTCGCTAAAGTATAATATTGGCATGCCGGAAGCACAAAGTGCAAAATTTTTCGCGTTTAATAAAATTTCTATTGATTTGAAGGATGTTTACTTTACGGATATTTTAAGCTTTGACGCCGCCGTCGAATTGAAAAATTCTAACCTTTGTATTGACAATATGGAACTGACTATGAATGGTAAGACATTATCCGCAAAGATAGGGATTTCCGCCCTCGATATTAAAACGGATAATGATGCCGAACGTGTTGTTGCTCAAATTTTGAACTCGCACAACCTAAGTGAAAAAATCATCATGTGGAATGATCGTAAAAATTTAATGGAATAGGATGGTTATGAAAAAAGGAAAATATTTAGTTTTAGGGCTGTTCCCGATCGCAATATCTGCATTCTTTTTAAAAAATAACACTGTAGAAGCTGGTACTTTGCCTCTAAATGTCCCCTTGGACAATTTTGGTGATGTCGAAGATTTTAGTAGTGCACTTGTAGATCAAGGCAATGGAGCGCCTCTTGATAATGATATCGTTGAACAACTAGTGCTAGCCAATGCCGAAACCCGCGAGGTTATCGGAATTCTAGAAAGATTAACAGGACGCACGGCACTAATAGAACAAAAGCTGCCGAATAATAAGATATCCATCGATATTCATGATCCAATCTCACGCATGGAGGCAATTTCTGCGGTGGAAAGTGTTCTCATGTTGAATGGTATTGCCGTCGTTGATATGGGTGATAAATTCATTAAATTGGTTTCATTGAAATCATCGATTACGCAATCCCCCGATATCGTCGATCAATCTTTACAGTCCTTTGAACCAACACAAAGAGTCTGTTCAAAATTTTTCAAACTCAATTATCTCGATGCAGGGGAATTTCAAAAAACGATTAAATCGGTTTTGACGCCGAGTACTTCTAACATCATTCACTTTATGTCATCAAATGCTCTGTTCATTACCGATACCATGGCCAATTTGCAAAATGTAGAAAATTTGCTCCAACGAACGGATATGCCAATCAAAATGATTGAATCGGTTAATTTCATTCCTTTGAATAATGTTAAAGCTTCCGCTGTAGTCAAAAAATTCGATCAACTCAAACGCGGTGCTTTGAAAAAATATCTCTCAGCAATAACCATCGATTGCGATGATACCAGTAATCAGTTGATCGTCATTACGCCGCCGGATAATTTCGAAATCATTCAAAATATCGCCAAACAGCTAGACAATAAATGCGAATTATTGCTTAAATCCGAAGTTATTCGCATTAAGCATGGCGATGCTAAAAAAATTACTGATGTTGTTGCTGGGATTATAAAAGAGCAACGTAGTCGCATTGAAAAAGAAAATAAAATGGCCTTTGAACGTCAGCAGGCCCAAATGACGGCCCAAGGGAATTTGGCTAATGCGCTGGCTCAAGCAGCGAGTGGAGCACGCAGTAATCAACAAATTAGCAATACTTATAGCGACTTCATTTCTTCGCAGCAGGTTCCTAATGGATCAGAAAACGAGCAATCGGCTCAATTTTCAGCAAATCTGACTTTAGCTTCGGACGAAAGAAGTAATTCTATTATCATCTATGGAACATCTTCCGACTTGGCTCAAGTCAAAAATTTAATTGCGAAATTAGACATACTTCTTGATCAAGTACGTATCGAAGTTATTGTCGCTCAAGTTAGACTCAGCGAAGGACAACAAAGTGGAATTGATGCATTCAATTTTGCTTTTAACCAAGCTGCAGATACCGCAGTCGGGAAAGATTCGGGGATAAAAATAAAACAAGGTTCCCATGAACTTGCATTTGAAGCTGGCTTAAAAAATGGCTCATCGTTTAGTGGAACACTCAAGAATTTTGCTCTCAACAGCATTTTCAAGCAAGCTAAAACGGATTCTAATATTAAGATTCTTTCAACGCCAAGCGTGGTAACAACCCATAATCGAAAAGCCCAATTTAAAATCGGAGAGGAACGACCATTCACCGACTCGAGCACCAAAGGCGATACCATCGATTCAAAAGAAAGGGTTAGTATTACCTATAAACACGTCGGATTAGAACTGGTCGTAACACCACTCATAGGGAGTAATGGCATCATTCAAATGGAAATTGAGCAAAAAGTCTCGAAGTATGACACTGATGTCGCCGTTGGCAATGTTACCGCACCGGTCATTTCCGATAAACAGGTCAATTCTTTTGTAAGCGTTGCCAATGGAGATGTTGTCGTTCTTGCCGGATTTAAAGAAAAACAGAGCAGCAAAAATGGTGGAAAAACATTTTTACTTGGCGATTTGCCGATAATTGGTGACTTATTTTTCTCTTCCAAAGATCGCAAAGAAGAAACTACAGAGTTGATTATTTTCATTAAACCAACGATTATCCTTCATCCACAAGATGAAGCAGCCTATCTCGATAAACGTTTGGAAATCACAAACTTCAAAAATGATATCGAGCAGTATAAATCATCTGGAACTTTCCCAGCGTCGGAACCTTTTCCGAAAGATACATTGTTTGGCTTAAATGGTCAGGAAATGAAAAAAAAGTTACAGCAAGAAAAGCTGGAAAAACAAAAGAAGCTATTAGCCAAAAAACAAGATCTTTTAGATGAACCTTCAACGGAAACGGAACAGGATAAATTCGAGGACAAACAACATCATGCCGCCGATGAAAACCCAACAACACAAAATGAATTGGCCGATGTTGATCCTTCAACGGAAACGAAACAGGATAAATTCGAAGACAAACAACATCGTGCCGCCGATAAAAACCCAATAGCACAGAAAAAACCCAAGATAGCTATCGAAAACAAATTGGCGGATACCGATTCTCCAACGGAAGTGAAACGGTACGGTTCCAGGCGAAAACGGCGCCTCGCTGCCGCCGAAACTAAGGCAACGGAAGTCAATACCGATTCTCCAACGGAAGTGAAACGGTATGGTTTCAGGCGAAAACGGCGCCTCGCTGCCGCCGAAACTAAGGCAACGGAAGTCAATACTGATTCTCCAACGGAAGTGAAACGGTACGGTTCCAGGCGAAAACGGCGCCTCGCTGCCACCGAAGCTAAGGCAACGGAAGTCAATACTGATTCTCCAACGGAAGTAAAACGGTACGGTTCCAGGCGAAAACGGCGCCTCGCTGCCGCCGAAACTAAGGCAACGAAAGTCAATACTGATTCTCCAACGGAAGTGAAACGGTACGGTTCCAGGCGAAAACGGCGCTTCGCTGCCGCCGAAACTAAGGCGATAGAAAAAGCTTCGAGTGATCAGTTGGAATCTTCTAAAATGCGCATTTTATCCGAAGAAAAACCCGTTGGTAGACGTGCGCGAAGGAAACGCTAATAGAAAGGAAAAACACCATGAAAAACCTAATTCAAAAATTTTTCTTCGGTGCGGTTTTGATGGGGCAGTGTTCTGTTTACAGCGAATTTGAGTCGCTAAAGAAACGGTCTCCTTTCGGGGATGCAGCACCCATTGTAAAACCACCAACAAAGGTAGCCGAACCTAATAAGCCGTCTTCAACGCCAACTCCAACGCCAGCTCCTCCGATTCGACCAAAACCTGATTTAAAGATAGACTTTTCGGCTTACCTGAGATGTGGAGAGAATGAGTTTTTTGCCATTTCCGATAAGACCTCGAAGGATCCAATCTCCCAGGTTGTGGAAATCCATACCTGCTCTCCACTTGGCTATGAAGCATTAAACTATGATAAAGGTAAGCAAGAACTTGAGCTCAAAGTAGATGGCCATAGCTATCTTTGTTTACTAGGCGTAACGGATAAGAAAGCGAATACAGGAACTAACTTCGCAGCTAATAATATGAGTAACACAGCATCGCCATATGGCCCATCCGGCAGCTATAATTATGATCCAGCCTTCTATGACCCAGTCTATGATTACGATTTCGATTGGGGAGATGACGATTTTGATTTCGATTGGTGGAACGATTTGGGCGAATTATAGAATAGTTTATTGGGAATGTATTTTTTTAACTCTAATTTGAGACGATATGGAAAATTTAGATAAAGTACTTGCGACGGTTGATCCCGCTTTGCCTGCAGAAATCGCTAACAGCCCAGTTGACAAAAAAATCGAAATTCTCGCTGAGAAATTAGCACAAACTCCGCTCGATGCCTATGAATGGCTATCCAGCATGTGCGGCTTACCTTTTGCGAAAAAATTTACGGTGTCCAAAGAAATTACAAAAATTCTTCCGGAAAAATTACTCCTGGAATATGCATGCCTACCCATTAACTTAGAAGACGGCCGACAGGGATTAATTTTTGGCTGGATTCCCGATGCAACGATGAAAAAGTGGATCAAAGCAACCTCAAGTAACGACTTCGTTTACTGCCTAGGTCCCATCCAAGAAATTCGTAAATTTATTAATGAACGTTTCGGTATCGGAGCCGGTAGTTTTACGAATACAGGAGGCAATGAAGGACTCATTGCCAAAATTGAAACGGTACAGGAGGATGAAGACGCAGTTGTTATTAAGTTTGTTAATGAACTGATTAAGCAAGCCCTCGCCGACCGTGCAACGGATATTCACTTTGAACCTCAAAAAAATTTACTACAAATCCGTTACCGCATTGATGGCGCATTGGTTCCAGTCAGTTTGCCACCTAATCTCGTTCTTTATCAAGCTGCAATCATTTCTCGCCTAAAAATCATGGCTAAACTCAATATTTCAGAAAAACGTCGCCCGCAGGACGGTCGCATCGCCTTTCGTTCAGGAGATACCGCCATCGATATACGTGTATCCACCTTGCCCATCGCCTATGGCGAAAGTATCAGCCTACGACTTTTGAATTTAAGTGAAGCTCCCGTAGAATTGGATGGTATGGGCCTCGGCCTAAAGCAATTGGATCAGATCGTCAATGCGATCTCTCGGCCTCATGGTATTGTCCTTGTCACCGGACCCACCGGATCCGGTAAATCAACCATGCTTAATGCTTGTATCCATAAAATTCGCAGCCCGGAAATCCGTATTATTACCGTTGAAGACCCTGTGGAATATGAAATTGCAGGTATCAACCAGTGCCAGGTTCAATCGGACATCGGAATGACCTTTGCCAGCGCGCTGCGTTCCATTCTACGCCAAGATCCCGATGTAATCATGATCGGTGAAATCCGTGACGCGGAAACGGCCGACATCGCCATCCGCGCTTCCATTACCGGTCACATGGTCCTCAGTACTTTACATACTAACGACTCGGCAGGAGCCGTGTCCCGTCTCTGCGATATGGGCTTAGAACCTTTTCTTCTTGCATCGTCGCTACAACTGGTGCTCGCCCAACGTTTGGTAAGAAAAATTTGTCCGCATTGTGCAAAAAAAGCAAACTATACTCCAGATGAATTGGAGTACGCGTTGCGCGCTTTGCGCGTTGATCCTACACAAGAGTTAGCTCATATCGATAAGATGATGGTCGGTACCGGTTGCGATAGGTGTAAAAATGGGTACAAAGGAAGGATTGCTATCCATGAAGTACTGGTTATTAGCGATAAAATCCAGCAAGCAATCATCAAAAATGCTCCCGCCAGAGAAATCCGAACCATAGCACTCGAGGAAGGAATGCAGACATTACAGGCCTGCGCTTGGCAACACGTAAAACAAGGCAGAACAACCCTCGACGAAATTATGCAATTCGCCGATAAAAATAATATGGATGAAAACTAGGAGCTATTCGCTCCTAGGACTCCATTATAAAATCCATTTACTGGAATGGATTACGAGTGATTTTTTTACTCCATGGTGTAGCCGTGGGACGGACAGAGATAAGAACGAAATGGACCCCCATGATAGTTCCCTACTTTTGTCTTCAAATTTGAAAAATTTTGAATATCATGTGATCCATGGAAGACATTTTAAGGAATGCGTTGGAAACGGGATTGTTACTGCCGCAAACGGTCGAAAATTGCAAAGAATGGCTTAGGTATTTACCAAAATGGGGAGAGACAGCAATAAAGGAACTCATCGAATGGAAAAATTGGGAAGAACTTAATAACCGTTTTTTTAAAAATTTAGAATTCGGGACGGGTGGCATGCGCAGCCGAACAATTGCCGAAACAGTAACGCAAGCCGAACGGGGTCATGGCGCTCCCTTTGATTCCCCTGAACATGCCGCTATTGGCAGCGCCTATCTAAATGATTTCAATGTCGCTCGCGCAACGATCGCCCTCTTTCATTACTGTAAAATGCAATCCGATAGCCCGCTTAAACTGGTTATTGCCCATGATGTTCGCCATTTTTCTGAACATTTCGCTCAAATTACGGCAAAAATTTGGAATTATTTGGGTGGGAAAGCGATCGCCTTTAGTGGTCCACGCTCAACGCCTCAGCTCAGTTTTTCGGTACGTAAATTTCAAGCTATCGCTGGCATCGTGATTACAGCGAGTCACAATCCCGCCCATGATAATGGTTACAAAGTTTATTTCCGAGACGGCGGACAAGTGGTCGAACCCCACGCTTCAAAAATTATCGAAAAATTTAACCAAACATCGCTGCAAGAAGCCGTACAAATTTTGGAATCGATCGCAAAAAATAATTCACCTCTTGAATATTTCGATGCGACAGCCGATAAAAGCTATATTGGTGAAGTGATTTCCAACCTTTTCGATGCCAATATTTTCCAAGCATCACCGATTAATATTGTTTTCACACCCATCCACGGTACCGGCGACATGATCACGGCCACCGTTTTACAACAGCTTGGCATTCGCGCCCACTTTGTATCCGAACAAATGGTTCATGATCCACGATTCCCAACAGTAAAATCACCTAATCCAGAAAATTTCGAAGTTTTCGACCTCGCCATAAAAAAAGCAAATGGTGTCGATGCAGAACTCATTATTGCTACCGATCCCGATGCGGACCGCGTTGCCATTGGCGTACGCAATGGGGAAGGGATCTTTGAAAAATTTACAGGCAATTTAACCGGTGCGCTACTCGCCGAATTTCGTCTATCCCAGATGAAAATACGGGGATGGATTCCTGCCGAAGGCTCCCACCGCATCGCATTTATCAAGACCTTTGTTACCTCACCGCTTCAGGAAAAAATTGCTGAAGCACATGGCGTGAAAGTTATCAACACACTGACAGGCTTTAAATGGATCGGCGAGAAATTGAACGACTACGAAACCATTCTCCAAAATTGTCTCGTGAAATTCAATATTCCTCCCATCGACTACGTTAACACACCCGCTGAAAAGCGCCGTGAATTGCTATTGAAATATAGTACATTTTTCGTGATGGGAGGCGAAGAAAGTTATGGTTATCTTGCAAACGATAACATCCGTGATAAGGATGCCAATGGGGCCACAATAATGATTTGCGAAATGCTTGCTACGCTGAAAAAATCCGGAAAAACACTTATCGATTTTCGCAATGAAATTTATCAAAAATACGGCTATTACGACGAAACACAGCTAAATATTTGTTACGAAGGCGCAGCAGGAGCAAAAAAAATCAAAAATATTCTAGAATCCTACAAAAAAAGTCCACCTACGACGCTTGGCCACCTTGCCGTTACCCATATCATGGATTTCAGCAAGGATAAAATCTTCGATCTAGACGGCAAACATATTCCAGCCCAGAATTTTTTCATAATTGGCCTCGATAATGGCTACCGCTATGCCATCCGCAGCAGTGGCACGGAATCTAAAATAAAATTTTACATATTTGGCAATGTTCCAGTAACAACTTCCATCGCGGATAGCGCCAAAGAAACTGCACAAACAATGGAAATTATCAAACAACTCCTCCAAAAGGACGCCGACCTACGCGCTGAACAAAGCAAATAAAACGGAGCTGAGATCACTCCACCTCCATACCCTGCAGCCTTGACCGCATTTTTTCCGTTATCAAGTCTTTTTTTCATATCTACCATTCAAAAATAGCGTACTTACTCGCGTTCCTCTTGAACTAGAAACGTCGCAGATATTCATATAACCCCTCAGGCATTTTGGCCATTCTCCTGTTTCCATCGATGCCGGGCGAGATAGCAAACGCATTTCACGTATTCATGTGGCATTTACAGCCCTTACCGCTTCCTCTAAGGTCTATGAACTAGGAGGCTACACACTCTACATCTCTGTGGGTTATTCAGCCCTTGGATGCCTTTTTTAGCCTTATTCGTACATGTCTAATTATTGTTGCGGGTAACTTCTGCAACAGGCAGGATAGCTGAATAAGTGACTCCTACTGCTGTTTCGTGTAATCCCTAATATCCTTTCCTCACTGCTTCTCAAAATGTTTTTATATAATTACTACAACGCACCTCATATTGAATATGATAAACTTATTGAAAAAATACTTATAAAGAAAGTCATTTTTTATTGCCATTTTCATAAAAAAAATAACAATACATACTCGATATGAGTGGTATAAATAATAGACATAATTTAGATAATATAAGTCGTCCAAAAAACGAGCAGATTGAGTTACCCAATGGCCTATCTGCAGAAATGACACAGATATCGAAAGCGGAAAATTTTCATGCAATGCAACGGCTTCTTGAGGACGCTATCAATAAAAATGATCGCATCCATGATCAAACCATGGAAAATTTTCTCAATGATATTTCAGGTAAATCGACAACAAAAGGGGAATTAAATAAGGCCATTGATGTCGCGAAACAATTCGCTCAACATCCGGAAGTATTATCAGAACACGCCCAAAAACTTGTCCTTGATATAGCTCAAAAAATAGCAAGTCATCGCAATGCTGACTATTCCACTGCAAAAGAAAGTAAAAGCATTTTATTGGAAATGGCTAAACGTTTGCCAGAAAATTTCGATGCTACACAAAATAATTTTTTTCATACAGTTAATTTCTTTGGCAATATAGAACGCAATCCGAAATGGAATGTGAATCTATTGTCATCGATTGCTGATGCCAGCTCACACGAAATAGAAAGCATTGCCGAAAGCGCACAAAGTCCTTACATTCATTTCATCGGCAATACAATCTCTCAAGTTACTTTCATGGCACAAGCCGAACAGGAACAACTTCAAAAAGCAGCCATTGGAATGATGCAAAAAGCACAATTTCCTTTTAAATTTGATGCTGATTCATTCCGCGAAGCACTCTTTACGATACCAGAAAATATACGTACCATAGAATATAACGAGCAATTGGCAAAATTTGTGGAAAAATTTCCGCCATCTCCAAATACGGCTAACGACCAAGAACCTCCCGAACACGCGCCATCTCCAGATAATGTAACACCAACACCCACTGAACTCCCAGCATCATCCATCGTTCTCGAGCCATTGCAACCCGCAAAACACAATGAACACGATGATCCGGAAGAAACGGAAGAAAATTTAATTACCACTCAAGCAGAGTAAAGAATTGATTTTTTTCAAAAATTTGCTCTATTCTTGGGATGTGGGTCCGTTTTATAAAAGAGTTGTTTTAAAGATTAGCGGAGAGTCTCTTCGCAGAAACGATTCAACAATAACCATAGATCACGGATTCCTTGACTCATTGGCTGATCAGGCCGTTGCTGTACATGGCCTAGGAATAGAGTTTTCCATTGTTATTGGAGGAGGTAATATTTTTCGTGGTCAGACTTACCATGGCCGAAATTCCGGATTTATGCGTACCGATGCGGATAAAATGGGCATGCTTGCAACGGCGATTAATGCATTGGCATTGCGAAGTGCTTTGGAAGCCCGCGGCGTAAATGCAATTATTCAAAGTTCCATCGCTATCGAAGGTATCGCAGATCGTTTTTCTATCCAAAATACCGAACTTGCTTTAAAATCAGGAAAAATTGTTATCTTTTGCTGTGGTACAGGTAATCCATTTTTTTCGACGGACTCTGCAGCAGCTCTCCGCGCTTGCGAATTACATGCCGACATTTTACTTAAAGCGACGACGGTCGATGGAATTTATGATTGCGATCCTCACAGAAATGCTCAGGCTAAAAAACTCGATAGATTATCCTATCGGGAAGCATTAGACAAAAATCTAAATGTTATGGATCTTACCGCATTCGTACTTTGTATGGAGAACGGTATTCCTATTCGTGTTTTTTCCGGACTAAGGGATGGCGAAATTGTTAAAGCTATCCATGATCCGTCCCTGGGAACTTTTATAGGAAATGTGAAAAAATAATATGGAAGATGAAGAAATTTTAAAAAAAATTAAAGAAGTCATGGATAAAACTGTGGTTCATACTCAGAATGAGTTTTTTTCGCTTCATACGGGTAAGGCATCAACGGCAATGGTTGAAAGCCTCATTGCTGATGTTTATGGATCTAGTATGCGCATTCGTGAAATTGCCGCAATTACAACACCTGACGCGAGAACGATTCAAATTCAACCTTGGGACAAGTCCTCTGTTCAGCCTATAGAGAAAGCTATCTTAACAGCTAACATCGGGCTGACACCGGTCAGCCAGGGTACACTGATTCGCTGCACTGTCCCTGAAATGAATGGCGAGCGCCGCAAGGAACTCGTCAAAGTTGCCAATACGATGGCTGAAGAGGGTCGTATCGCTATCCGCGCCATTCGCCGTGAAGCTATCGAAACTTTCAAAAAATTGCAAAAAGATGCGGCTATCAGTGAAGATGATTTAAAACGCCTTGAAAAAGAAATTCAGAAATTAACCGACCATGCTAACGGCGAAATTCAAAAATTCCTCGAATCTAAAGAAAAAGATTTACTAAGAATATGATAGAGAGTCCCCCCTCTGGGCTCCTGCAAGGCGTTACAGAATCTTTGATTTTGATATACGACTTGAATTTTGCACAGGTCAGCCGTGTGGTTGTTTTAAAGCCGTTACCCGTTGTAGCGACCGGAATCCAGATCCATGAGGATAAATCCTTTGGCGAAGGTTCTAGGAGCACGTAACCCTTAGCCAGCTCCACCAAATTATTGTGTCAAGGATATCAAAGATGATCAGAGGAACATTAAAATAGATAAATTCTGAAATGGAAGTGTCTGGAATGAGATCACGTTAGCCATCGAAATTAAGTCCAACCGTAATCGCCGGTATCATTGCAATAAAGGCAATGGATGACATCGTTTTGAAGTCATAGGGAATGGATCGAGTGGGAGGTCACCATAGCCGGGAGTCATCGCATCGCTCAATAGACGGCGGTCCATTTTCAATGCGGCAAATGCATCGAGAATCGCATAATTTAGGGAAATTTTCGCACCATTGCCTAAGCCTGATGAAAATATTTTCAAGATTTTCCCTAATGACATACCACCGATCAAGCTACCAACTAATACACCCATGACTAATGCAATAACCACAGTTTATTCTCGCCACACTCAATATGATCACCGCAAAGACAGCAATAATCACCGAATTTGCTAAAACCATTTCCTTTCTTTTTTCACCTCCATAATCGCAAAAAAATGACACGGACAAGGCAACTTTAAAATTTTTAAAAATAAAAATCATAAAACCATTGCCCCAATGACACCCAAAATCACCTGAGGTATATTAAAGTGGATAAAGGCCGGAATCGTCGTACCCCAAATGTGGTCATGTTGGCCGTCCGCATTGAAGCCCGATGTTATGCCGAGCATCGTATCGGAAGCCGGCGAACCCGCATCGCCCGTAACCGCCGACGCTATCGTAATGCAAATGGTTGCTGGAATGCTAAATTCTAAAGCCTGGCAAAAGGGAACGTAAATGGATGCAATAATGGGTACCGTTGAAAAGGAAGAACCGATCCCCATTGTAATGATCAATCCTACCATAATCATACCCAAAGCCGCCATTCCTTTATTTAATCCGACGTTATCCGTTAGCCAGACAACAAGCCCATGAACATCGCCTGTTTTGCGTAAAACAGCAGCAAATCCTGCGGCGGCAATCATCACAAAAGCTACGGCCGCCATCATCTGAAATCCGCGCATCACTACGGTATCCGAATCTCGCCAAGAAATGACCTGGCCCGCATTCAAAATAAGTAGACCAACCATTGCTCCACCCATCATGTTATCCCAGTAAATTTGCACGATAAGCATACACACAATTGCAATGGCTGAAATAATAATATTTTTCGTGGAACAATTTTTTTCTTCGACTTCCATCGATTGTATTTTTTGTGGATCATAGGTACGCGGCTTCCGATAGGCGTAACAGGAGGTGATAAGCCCTACGACCATACCTAAGGCTGGAAAAATACTGCCCCACAAAACATCGCGTAAAGTAATATGGGACAATCCATTCTCCACCAAATTTTTCAGAACAACATTTTCTAAAAAAATACTGCCAAAGCCATAGGGAATGGTCGAGTAGGTGGTCACCATAGCAAAAGTTATCGCGTTGCTCAATAGGCGGCGGTCCATTTTCAATGCAGCAAACACACCGAGCAGCGGTGGAATGAGTATGGGGATAAAGGCGATATGAACGGGCAACACATTTTGCGATATCACCCCAGCTAATATCAATAGTAGTACAATGGCAGCGCTCAACAATAGGCGATGAGAAACACCCTGAGATCTCTGTTTAATAAATTTTACCAATTTATGAGACAGCCAAATGGGTACACCGGAATGGGCTACGGCTGCTGCAAATGCACCGAGAAGCGCATAATTCAGAGCAATTTCCGCACCGCCTCCCAGGCCTGCGGAGAATACCGCCAACGCTTCCCGCAGATGCATTCCACTGGCTAAGCCACCGACCATTGCACCTGCTACCAGCGCAATGACCACGTTTACCCGTAATATACTCAATATAGTCACCGCCAATACGGCAATAAACACTGAATTTGTTAGAATCATTTCTTTTTCCCTTTTCTAAAATTTGTATAAACACATCGTATTTTGTATAAAAATATTCTCCAAATTTCCAACAACATAAAATAGCGATCTTTGCCAATGGAACAATAAGTAAATAATTTTTTATTTTTGCTTGCCTTCAAAAAAAGTAGTAATATAATTGCGAAAAAAAATATGGACTCGTCACTCATAATGCCATTCAGAAATACAATAAACCAAGCAGCATACATCGAAGCCAAAAAAGACATACTGGGTAATAAGCACATTTGTTTTTGGAATAAAAAAAGCATTAAACAAAAAATTGATCATTGTAAAAATAATAAAATTAAACTTGCATTACAAGACAGTAGCTGTGCAATGAAACTATTTATGGATGCCAATAAATCGTTAAAAAATAAAGAAGTAAGAAAAAGCAATGCCGAAGAATTTACAACCTCCTATCAACGGACCATCTCTATACTAAACACCCCTCAAGGGAAAGCGATGGTTGAACGCATTCGTTCCGTCCAAAATTTACAACAAAAGGTTATCAATTTAAAAGAAGCGATAGGAAGTTTTCAGGAAAAAATTGAAAGCAATAGTCATTCAAAGAAAATATTTTCACAAGAAATAACACAAATAAAAAAACAGCTTACTGTACGCCATTCCTCAAGCTGTAATCTAGAAGAAACGATAAATAAAATGTTTGAATCGCTAATGAACAGCAGGGAGAAGTTACACCCAAACGTCGCAGAAGGAACATCTCCGAAGGCCATGCAGCCATTTGAAAATGCATTGAACGAAATTTCCAATGATCTCGAAAAATTGAATCAAGCATACAATAAGATGGAAAAAGACATGAGCGAACTAGCAAAAAACGTTGAAAATAAGCCTGCAGAAGCTCTCGAAAAAGCATTACTTTACCTATATGACAATATGGATGGTTGTGAAAGCACCTATAAACAGGATCCAACGCTAGCTGCTGAACATATTATAACAACCGGAACAGCTCTTTTAAAGAGAGTTTCACCTCAATCACGTGATTACAATGTACATGAAAATAAAGCTTTAGATAAACTCATAAAAAATTTCTCAAATTATATCCCTTCTGAAATTAAAAACACAAAAGGTGGCAAAGAATTTCTTGGGCAATTAAAACAATATTGTCAAAAACGTGCCGCTTCATTCTCTAAAGAAATAGAGGATGCTAACAAAAAAATTGAAGGTATTGAAGCAAGAATAAAAGAAAAACAAGAAACTGGCACATCAAAAAACAAATTCCTAAATATTGCTTTCAGCCAAAAAAGCACTGTCAATAAATTAGAACAAGAAATAAACACATTAAAAGAAGAAATATGCACGATCCGTGACGCTACGGCTAAAAAAATTTCAGGCCTAAAAACAACAGGAAAAGCACCCAATCGGAAATTTATGGAACTTAAAAATGAATTAGAAATTCTCAATAAAGTAAAACAGACAATCAATACAACAAATTGAAACAGAAATATTATACGTTCTCATCTACAGTGAGAAAACGACAGTTCTAATGCCACTTTGAGGACAAATTTCGCGAATGCGCTGTAAAATTTCTTCTTTCCGGAAAAATAATTCCTGGCGTACTATGCTGTTCTGTACCTTTATTATCAGGGCATCAGTCGCCGTAATTCTATGTGGCGTACATAACCCACAAAACATATCCCCTACAATTCTAGGCCAGTTTTCGAAAATTTCTGCCCCGACTTTTATATTCGATTTGGTGACGTATTTTTTTAAAATATCTCGAAAAAGTTGCTCCACCGATCGCTCATCCTTCAAGACTGACGACGAATTATCCTGCGGTAACCCGCGAAAATCCGCAATCAAATTTTGAATCTTTTTCGAGAATTTTACCACTTTCAATCATCCATCAAACTTCATTAACCTATAAACATAGAATCATGTTTCCTCCTCTATGTTTGTTTGCAATAAAAAAACATAACAAAAGAGTTTAATATTAAAAAAATCGCATTCCTTAGAAACAACACTAAGTTTCGAAAAATTTTTATCATTTTCCAATCACTGATAATGCTCGTCTAAGGCGTTCTATGACGCGCTCACGTCCCATGACAACTATCATTTTGTAAAAACTTGGCCCCACAGTGCGCCCCGATAGTGCAAAACGTACCGCGTGAATATAGTCCCCTGTTTTGACCGCATGCTCTTCGGCTAGTCTTGCAACCGCTTTTTCTAATCCTTGCTCTGAAAAATCTTCCACATTTTCAATCACTTCGAGTAATTCACCAATTCGTAAAAGAGGATCTCGCTTCTTTAAATCAGACCACGCACCCTCTTCATATTCAAACTCTTCATTCCAAAAATAGGAAACAAAGTGATTCAATTCCCCAAAAGATCGCAATTTTTCCTGGCAAATTGTTAGGACTTGATCCACATAATGTTCATCTCCTCCAAAATTTGATAATAAATCCTTACTTTTCTCCAAAAATCGCTCCAAGGGCATATTTTTAACATAGGCTGCATTCACATACGCCAACTTTTTATCGTCGAAACGTGCATTGTTTCTATTAACATCACACAAATCAAAGAGCTGAATAATTTCTTCGATGGACATAATTTCTCGATCATCTTTCGGCGACCACCCCAGTAAACATAAATAATTCCGCAACGCTTCCGATAAAAACTGACTTTTGCGGTAATCTTCGACCAATGCTCCCCTATCTCGCTTACTCATCTTTCCTGAACCATTTGTTTTTAAAATAAGCGGAATGTGCGCAAATTTCGGCACCGGTGCACCAAATGCCTTGAATAGCTCAACATGTTTACTAGAATTTGATAAGTGATCTTCGCCGCGGATCACATGCGAAATCTCCATTGCAACGTCATCAACCACATTTACAAAATGAAAAACTGGTGTGCCATTGGAACGAAATAAAACGAAATCCTTCTCCTCCACGCGATATACTTGACCACGAATTAAATCGTCGATTAATTGTGGTTTCTGCGATACGCGGAAGTAAATCGCACCATCTTGCTCGTAAATTTTGTCATTTTTGCGTAAAATTTCTAAATATTCTCTATAAATACCATCGCGCTGACTTTGAAAATAGGGACCATATCTGCCGCCAACTTCCGGTCCTTCATCCCAATCCATTCCTAGCCATCGCATGCCACTTAAAATAACATTTGTCGCTTCTTCTACGTGCCGCTCACGGTCCGTATCTTCTATGCGTAAAATAAATGCACCCTTCATGTGGCGCGCATATAACCAGTTAAATAACGCCGTCCGCGCTCCTCCAATGTGAAAAAAACCCGTAGGACTTGGCGCAAAACGTACCCGTACCATGCCACTAAAAAGTGTACAATTTCTCCGAAATGAAAACAAAATTCGCCAAAAAATAACAAAAACATTTATTCCGCTCTGATGTACACCCAAAATCTTGCACTTAACTTAAAACTTTCTATCCGACAAAAGATCGCTTTTTGTCTAAGTTGATCGCACATGTTGCTTCACATCATAATATCCTTCTCCCTTACATCTGTAAGTATTTTCTTGAAAATATTTTACCATAAAACGCGCAATGAGTCATTTAGAAAAATCTTTCCAGCGACGCCGTATTTTACCAGACTAAAGTAATTTGGCTAAAAGTCTTAGGTTTTATCAAACGATGAATTTCCATGATTTCTTGAGACGATTTCAGCCAGCGAATGTTCTGTGAAAAAGCAACATAGAGCCACAGCTGCCGCATCGGTTTCATCGAAGCTAACATTCATCGGAATTTTTAAAATCGCCTGAATCATTTTGGAAATTTGCTCCTTGGAAGCTCGACCATAACCGCAAATCGCTTGCTTAATGCGAAGCGGCGCATACTCAAAAGCTGGCAAACAATGGATTGCCGTTGCCGTCAATACGGCACCTCGCGCAATGCCCATGATCTGCGCTGTTTGAAAATTTTGCACATAAATCGTCTGCTCAACGGCACAAATTGTCGGTTGAAAATGTTCAACTACCTCAGATATGGCCTCAAAAATGCGACGCGTACACGTTAATAGGGATTCTTTGCTAGGAACTTTTACCGTCTGCGAAAAAATCAAATCCATTTCATCGCGATTTTTAACATTAAGCACAGCCAATCCCGTACCGCGTAAACTAGGATCAATGCCTAAAATTTTTCCTCGAAAAGGTGCAACGTTTACCTTTGACTCGATTACTTTTGCTCTAGCAATACCGCCCCTTGAGTGAGCACTCTTTCCTTTTTCTAAAAAATTCGCCCACAATTTCCGACGATTACTTTGCGCTGCACACATAAAGATCAATCATAAACCTATTGCGATAATCCCAAAGCAGGAAATTATACGGAAGTAACTCCGCTTTCCCACTCTCAAAATTGTTAAGCAAATATCCCTTAGCTCTAGACTTCTTCCAAAGTGGAATAAAATATCAACAATTTTCTGGAAAAATATTTGAGACAAATCGTTCCGCTTTAATCGTATTGTTCGTCTCTACCATCTGTTGTCCAGAATGAATATCGCCTACAATTTTGTCAAGTGTGTTTTTAACTCAAATATCTCCGACAACACAACAGGAAAAGCATAAAAACCTATGATAAACAAACTCAAAATGGCACGATATAAATTTGCCATTGTCTACAGAAATCCAACTGTTGAAAAACTTCAAATGTCATACTTGCATGGAAGAGGTCATTTTGAGTACACTCGTAATAACACTTAATGCCAAAACGGTTACCATCGCAAACGCCGTTCCCATAGCTATGGCCGTCACTGCCGTTGTTAGTATATCCAAATGCTCCAATAGTGCCGTATGATAAATTTTGAAAACTTCTCGAAATGACGATGCTAAATCGCCTGTATTTTCGCCAACCGATAGCAAATCCAATCCCAAATCTGGAAAAATTTCATTTTGTTCAAATGCCTGTGTCATCGATACACCATCAAGAATCATTTTTTTCGATTCAATAAATCGTTTGCGAAAAAACAAATTATCCGAAGCATTTTCTGCCAGTGTCATAGTTTCTGTTGTATTGATTCCACTTCCAAGTAATGTTGCTAATAAATTTGCCGTCTGACAGTAAAAATTTTCCTTAATAATGGTTCCAATAATAGGAATATGAAGTGACCATTTATGAATATTGAATCTGCCACGCGGTGTGCTTTTATAAGTAAAAAATCCTATAATGGCGAGTAGCATCCCACCTAAAATTACCCACCAATAGTGAAGCGCCAAGTTCGAAGCCACAACAAGACACTTTGCAATGGTAGGAAGCTCACCCCCCAATGAAGTAAGCATTTTCTGTAATCTTGGCATAACGAAAAACAAAAAAATTAGCGATACGACAAAACCGATAACACAAACAGTCGCCGGATAAGCCATTCCAGCAACAAACTTTTTCTTAATGGATTGCTTAGTTTCGAGAAAGTCGATCAAATTGCGAATGACAGCTACTAAATTACCCGTCTTTTCTCCGGCTTCGATCATGCAAACCGTATTGCCTGTAAAAATATCAGGAAACCCACGCATTGCTGCTGCAATTGTTTTGCCTTCACAAACATCCTTGTGAATTGTTTCGGCAAGTTGTTTTTCCTGAGGATTATTCAATCGCATCCGCATTATCCTAATGGCATCGCCAACGGGTAATCCACCCGCATGTAATTGCAAAAACTTTTGCAAAAAATTGAGCGCAATTTTGCTATTATTTGTCCTAAGTGAAAAAGAAAATCCACTTTTTTTTGCCGGAGATGCCGCACCTTCGGTCAATGACGTTGTATTAATGCCACTATTCTTGAGCAAAACAATGGCCGATTTGCGATCATTTGCATCGATTACTCCCGACACACTTTTTCCTGTAGCGTCCTGACCCTTATACGTAAACCTTGCCATAATTTACACCTATCGTATAAAAGTTTGCCTCTTTGGCAATTGTAATTCTATGCCTCAAAGAAAATTAACAAAAAAACACTTCTTTGTAATTCCTTTATTGGTCATTCCTGAATTCATTGACGATAGGTTCAATGATAACAAATCCTTCTGCGGTGAAATACCCATCGGAAGTAAAAGAAACAATTTTCACTTTTCTCCCATGCCCATCGATGGCAATAAATTTTTGATCATCATCCATAACGAATCGTATTACATGGATTAATGGAAAGCATTCTAATGCTACGATAAAATCAGGGCAAGCACCATATTTTCTTGCTGCAATAAAAGATTGCCGGAACATATTTTGCGGCTTTTCTAGCAAGAATGAACGCCGTAAAGATTTGTAATTTAGCCCTTAGTGTCGAAGGGAAGCCGATTTTAAATGATTTTTCTCTAGAAATTCCGACCGGCGAAATTCATGTTTTGATGGGCAAAAATGGTATGGGAAAGAGTTCGCTTGCCAAAGCCATTGCGGGCCACCCCGACTATTCCATTTTGAATGGCGAAATTATTTTCAACGGGGAAAATATTACTAAACTTCCTCCGGAAGAACGAGCCCAACGAGGTATTTTTTTAGCATTTCAATACCCTGTCGAAATTCCCGGTGTATCCATCGCGAATTTCATTCGTGCCGCCATGAATGCACAAAATAAAAAAATGGAAACGGTTGCGTTCTATAAATTACTTCACGAGAAAATGGATTACCTTGGACTGAACCGGGAATTCGCATCGCGTGCGATTAATGTTGGATTTTCCGGTGGAGAAAAAAAACGCTGCGAAATACTCCAAATGCTAATGCTACAACCATTGTTTATCGTACTCGATGAAATCGATAGTGGTCTTGATATCGACGCCTTAAAATTAGTCGCTAAGAACATTAATTCATTGCGTTCCGACACTTTTTCCGGTCTGATTATCACGCACTATCAGCGACTCCTAAACTATATCGTTCCCGATCGAGTCCACATTCTTGAGGATGGGAAAATTATCCATTCCGGAAAACCGGAAATCGTTCGCAAATTAGAAGAAAAAGGTTATGCTTTTCTCAATTCGGAGGAAAAACCATGACTCCATCGCCCATTGCTTTTCCCAGCAATGTGGAACATTCCGACTTCCACTTCGATATGCCCTACTCTTTCGACGCAGGAATCGGCTTGAATCACGACACTATAAGGTACATTAGTGCTGCCAAAGATGAAGATCAGTGGTTGCGAACCTTTCGCCTACAAGCCCTCGAAACTTTTCTGGCAATGCCAATACCCAAAATCCTCAAAGCCCACATCGCCGACGATCTTAATTTTGACAAAATTCGCTACTACCTTGCAAACAATCAAGCTCCTCAACGTTCCTGGGATGATGTTCCCGCTGAAATTAAAACGACATTTGACCGCCTCGGCATTCCTGATCATGAACGTAAATTCCTTGCCGGCATTGAGGCTCAATTCGACAGTGAGGCCGCCTATAATCGCATCCAAGACTCTCTCTCTAAAAAAGGTGTCATCTTTGTTGACTCGGCTATTGGCCTCAAAAAATATCCAGAAATTTTCAAAAAATATTTCGCTTCTATCGTTCCAATCGGCGATAATAAGTTTAGCGCATTGAACAGCGCTGTTTTCAGCGGCGGCAGTTTTATTTATGTTCCAAAAGGGGTCAAAATCAAGCAACCATTGCAGGCATATTTTCGTATTAATACACAGAATTTTGGTCAATTCGAACGTACGCTCATTGTCGTCGATGAAGATGCCGAAATGACCTATATGGAAGGTTGTACGGCTCCCCGTTTTGAAACAGCGACACTCCATTCTGCCGTCGTTGAGCTCATTGCTCTAAAAAACGCGAAAATTCAATATATTACGGTTCAAAACTGGTCCAATAATGTCTATAATCTCGTTACAAAGCGGAGTATCGCCCACGAAAATGCTGAAATTCGCTGGATTGATTGCAATATTGGATCTAAACTTACCGTAAAATATCCCGCCATTCTACTAGCCGGAGAAAAATCTCGCGGCGAAGTTCTCTCCATAGCCCTCGCATCGGATAATCAAACTCAAATCACGGGTGCTAAAATGATTCATCTCGCCCGCAATACGACTTCTAATATTGTTTCAAAATCAATCTCAAAGGGTAATGGATTAGCGTCCTACAGGGGAGTGATTCACATCAAAAAAAATCTAAAAGATTGCAACAACAATACGCAGTGCGATGCGCTCCTGATCGACCATTTCAGCCGAAGCGATACCTACCCTAAAATCACGGTTTACGGAAATCAAAATAGGGTTCAACACGAAGCAAGTGTTTCAAAAATCGATGAAGAGCGACTCTACTATCTCCAGCAACGCGGTATTTCCCAGGGACAAGCGATAAGTCTATGTGTTAACGGTTTTGTCAACGAACTCATTCAGGAATTTCCTATCGAATACAGTGTCGAACTGAAGCGTCTCATCGACCTTGAAATGAATCCTAAAAATCAAAAATAATATAATATTATTTTATATTTTCTTGAAATTTACAAAAAAATATGTATTTCTGAACACATGCGATATATTCAGAACAAATTGCTACTAGGTTCATGGGTATTTTTAAATATAGGATTTCAAGGGAATTATCTGTCGGGTACGGAAGTGATAGCGGTCGCAGATGCCTACGATGATATTCCCGCTGCAACGATCTATTCTCCTGTAATCCACAAAAACATTAACCTCGAACTCCATAAGCAACTTATCGAAAAAATACTGAAAAAATGCGAGAAATACAAAAAGGCCGATTCGTTGATAGCCGATCTAGTGATAAATCCCAATTGGGTGAATACCAATCAGTTGATAACCGATTGGTCGATGAACCCCAATTTGTTGATGACACAAGACACAACTTCTGGGATAACGTATACGTTTTTCAAGGGAATAATTCCTCGGAAAGACCTTCTATTGGACGAAATCGATATTTTGAAAGTTTTAGAATGCAACGATTCAAGGGATTACTTGGCTCAAGCAATGCAGAATCCAGAGAATTTATCACGAAAAAAATTGCAAAAATGCACGGAAGCTTTAGAAACCTTTATCCTGAAAGTTATTCAATATGTCGCTTTTCTAAAATCAGAATTTGACGGAAATAGCCAACAGAACATCAAAACATTGCATGAGCAATTACAAACACTTCATGATGAATATTTCGGCGGGGGAAGGCGGATTCATGTCCAGGACTTCTCACCCTTTTTCAAAAAACTCATTCATTTGCAACTCAATCTCCCAGGAAACCCTCCCTTTAATTCGCTTCAAGACCTTTTTCAACCTGGCATGTTTCTATTTTACGCCATGGAAAACGGTATTGTAATCAACGGATTCAATTTTGCAGCTTTCAAAAGGCAGAATCCGCTAAACATCAGCTTAGACAGAGACATGTCTCTTACTTTGGAAACGCTGTTAGCGCGGTTTTCAAGCACGATGGAACGGGCAGACAAGCAAGTAGTCGCTTCCTCTATAAACTTATCGCAAAATCCCACGCGATTTCCCAGCGGTCAATTTCCGCAATATATTGCCACACCAAATTTTATCAAAATTGCATTTCAAGAAAAGAAATCTTAACGTTAGATTTAAATATTTTTTGGTCTTGTAATAAATCCAGACAACAAAAATAATATTTTTGTATATTTTTATTAACATTTATTACATACTTCACGATTTTTAAATGTGAAACAAAAAGTACCAATCAAAAAAATATCCACTAGTTTACTGACATCGCTTTTACTCATTAGATTCACTGGTCCAAATAAAGCTTTATCTACCACCGATGTGGGTATTCTTTGCTACTATTCCGGATTCGTCCGTTACCGTTCCGAATGAAGGGAAATTTTACCCGGCAACATCTTTGGCACATCAGATCGTTTTCTATAAGACATTTCAAGCTGAAGTCCAAGAACTTTTATTCCAGAAAAACCATTGAAAAATTTTTTCAAAGTTCACATTTTGCCCCAAACGCAATCAACTCAACGCGATCAATCCAAACTTCTCCGAGCAAAAAGCTTTTCTTCAAGTACCAAACCTCTTGCCACTACCCTAAATGCCCCTTCAAGGGTTGTACACTATTTCGGTTCCAACGAATAAATTCAAGTTCTTAAACTCGTATGATAAGATACAGAAAATTTTCTGTATCTTTTTTCTTTATTTTTGCATTCTTGGCACGAAAATTGCTATACTATATTTATAGAATGTTTCGGCACATGGCTGTGCGAAAAGAAAATCTTTCAAATAGCCGGTGATTGGAATGAATTGAATCGAAAACAGTTTAAAGAAAAGGAAATTATTATGGCAAAAGTTTTAGGTATTGATCTCGGCACGACCAATTCGTGCATGGCTATTATGGAAGGCGGCCAGGCCGTCGTTATCCCCAACTCCGAGGGCGCTCGCACAACCCCCTCCATCGTCGCCTTCTCTAAAAATGGTGACCGCCTCGTCGGCCAAGCCGCCAAACGTCAAGCAATTACTAACCCAGAAAACACGATCTTCTCCGCTAAACGTCTCATCGGCCATAGGTACGATGAAATTAAAAATATTCTTGGCAATTTGCCCTACAAAGTCGTTCCGGGAAAAAATGGCGACGCCGCTGTCCAATGCCAAGTCGGCGGTAAAACAGAAATTTTCTCTCCGGAACAAATATCATCCATGATCCTTGCCAAATTAAAAGCCGATGCGGAAGCCTACCTCGGCGAAAAAATTACCCAGGCTGTCATTACCGTTCCCGCCTATTTCAACGATTCCCAGCGCCAAGCTACTAAGGATGCTGGCACCATCGCTGGCTTGGAAGTCCTCCGCATTATCAATGAACCAACCGCCGCTTCCCTTGCCTACGGCCTCGATAAAAAAGGTGAAAAGAAAATCGCTGTTTATGACCTCGGTGGCGGCACATTCGATATCTCTGTCCTCGAAATCGGCGACGGTGTCTTTGAAGTTAAGGCAACCAATGGGGACACGCTCCTCGGTGGAGACGACTGGGATAAAGCCGTCATCGATTGGCTTGCCGATACCTTTAAACGGGAAAATGGTATCGACCTACGCAACGACTCCATTGCCCATCAACGTCTTAAAGAAGAAGCAGAAAAGGCTAAAATTGCCCTCTCATCCGCTCAGCAAACGGAAATTAATTTGCCCTTTATCACTGCCGATGCTTCCGGTCCTAAACACCTCAATGTTACACTCTCCCGTTCCCAGCTGGAAAAAATTTGCGATTCTCTCTATCAGCGAACCATTCAACCGTGTAATGCCTGTTTTAGAGATGCTGGCTGGACCTCAAAGGATATCGATGAATTGGTTCTCGTCGGCGGTATGACCCGCTCTCCAAAGGTTGTCGAAGTTGCCCACGATATCGCCGGAAAAGAACCCCACCAGGGCGTTAATCCGGATGAAGTCGTCGCCGTCGGTGCGGCTATCCAGGGCGGTGTCCTTAAAGGAGAAGTAACCGATGTTTTACTGCTCGACGTCACCCCACTTACCCTTGGCATCGAAACCGCCGGCGGTGCTTCAACACCCATGATTGAACGCAACACAACCATTCCTACCCAAAAAACGCAAATCTTTTCCACCTATGCCGATAACCAAACGGCTGTCGATATTAAGGTCCTCCAAGGTGAACGCCCCCTCGCTATTCAAAATAAAACCCTCGGCATCTTTCGCCTGGACGGTATCCCCATCGCGCCCCGCGGACTCCCACAAATCGAGGTCACCTTTGACATTAATGCCAACGGTATCCTCAGCGTTACCGCAAAAGACCTCGGCAGCGGCAAAAACCAGAAAATTACGATCACCGGTGCCTCCGGTCTTTCCGAAGAAGAGGTTGAAAAATTCCGTAAGGAAGCGGAGCAATTTGCCGACTCCGACAAAAAAGCAAAGGAAAAAATTGAAGCCCGCAACCACCTGGATACCATGGTCTATCAAACGGAAAAACAACTCAAAGAAACCGGTGATAAGCTACAGGAATCGGATCGAAAAAAAATGGAAGAAGCTATCGCTACCGCTAAAAAAGTCTTCGAAAATAGCGACGCTTCCTCGGAAGAAATGAAATCTGCTACAGAGAATTTAACCAAAGTTTTCCAAGATCTAGCCCAGGAGCTATACAAAAATGTCCAAAGCAATCCTCAAAGTGGTCCACAACCACAGCCGGGAAATAAAAAATCCGACGACAATGTAGTTGATGCTAATTTTGAAGTTGTCGATGACGAAAAGAAATAATGTTGCTATGATGAAAATATAATAAATGGAATGGGTATGGGATGAGTTTGTAAATTTTTAACCCTTAATGATGAATTAATTATGAGTACAAATATTCAACCCTTAGGAGATCGTCTCCTCGTTAAACAAATCGAGGAAAAGGAACAGGTCAAAGGCGGTATCATTATTCCCGACGCCGCTAAAGAAAAATCTCAGGAGGCAACCGTAATTGCCCTTGGGACTGGTAAGCGCGATGATGACGGCAAGCGTCTCGGATTTGATGTTGCCGTCGGCGATAAGGTCCTGATCAGCAAATACGGTGGCACTGAAGTTAAATGCGATGGCCAAGTCTTTATGCTCATAAGACAGGATGACCTTCTCGCTGTGTTTAAATAATGTCTAACCCTTAAATTAAAATTGAAAGGATTTATCATATGGCAAAACAATTGGTTTTTGAAGAACAAGCCCGTAAAAAAGTGCTCGATGGTGTTGCAACGCTCGCCAAAGCCGTTAAAGTGACCCTCGGCCCTAAAGGTCGTAATGTCTTGATCGAGAAAAAATTTGGTGCCTCCACCGTTACTAAAGATGGTGTAACCGTCGCCAAAGAAATCGAACTAAAGGACCCCTACGAAAATATCGGTGCCCAAATGGTGAAAGAAGTTGCCTCCAAAACGTCGGACAGTGCCGGCGATGGTACAACTACCGCCACCATTCTCGCTGAAGCTATTTTTCGCGAAGGATTGAAAAATGTATCCTCCGGCGTTAATCCAATTATGTTGAAAAGAGGCATTGACAAGGCCGTTGAAGCCGTTGTAGCGGAATTGGCCCGCACATCCAAAAAAGTCGAAACCTCCGAGGAAATCCGCCAAGTGGCAACCGTCTCTGCCAACTGGGATGATGAAATTGGAAAAATTATTGCCGATGCCATGGAAAAAGTCGGCAAAGATGGAACCATTACCGTCGAAGAGGCTAAAACCATTGAAACTTCTCTCGAAGTCGTCGAAGGTATGCAATTCGACAAAGGATACCTTAGTCCGTACTTCGTAACCGATTCCAACAGCATGGGATGCGTCCTTGAAAATGCCTATATTCTCATCTATGAGAAAAAAATTAGTGTGCTCAATGACCTACTCCCCCTGCTACAAACCGTCGCCCAGGGTGGTAAACCACTAATGCTCATTGCGGAAGACGTGGAAGGGGAAGCCCTAGCGGCCCTCGTTGTCAACAAATTGCGTGGCACGCTCAATGTTTGTGCCGTAAAAGCACCTGGCTTCGGCGATCGGCGTAAAGCCATGCTTGAAGATATCGCCATTCTTACAGGCGGTCGATTTATTTCAGAAGATCTCGGTATTAAATTAGAAAATATAAGCATCGATGACCTCGGCCGCGCTAAACGCATCACAGTTACCAAGGAAGATACGACCATCGTTGAAGGCAACGGAAGCCATAGCGATATTCAGGCACGTATAAAACAAATTCGCCATCAAATCGATGAATCAACTTCCGACTATGACCGTGAAAAGCTTCAGGAGCGACTAGCAAAATTAGCCGGTGGCGTAGCTGTTATCCGCGTTGGCGCTACTACGGAACCAGAAATGAAAGAAAAAAAAGATCGTGTAGATGATGCGCTCCACGCTACCCGTGCAGCTGTTGAAGAAGGGATTTCTGCCGGTGGTAGTGTCGCCCTCCTTCGCGCATCAACCATCATTGATACTTTGGATATTCCATGCCCTGACGGCAAAATTGGTGCGAAAATCGTAAGGCGTGCCATTGAAGCTCCTTTACGTCAGCTCTGTGAAAATGCCGGTGTTGAAGGTGGATTAATTGTTCAAGAAGTCCTTAAAATGAACGGCAATCAAGGCTACAATGTAGCTACCGGAAAATTCGAAGACCTTATCGCCGCCGGCGTCGTCGATCCGACGAAGGTCAATCGCACTGCTCTTCAAAATGCGGCATCCATCGCTGGATTACTCCTCACAACGGAGTGCATCGTCGCTGATTTACCTAAGGAAGATTCTGCTGCGTGTCGACATATGCCCAATCCTGGCATGGACGACATGATGTAACATAACAGGGGGAATCTTTTCCCCTAGACTCCTCCAGGAGGTACAGCCTCCTGAGCTCAAATCGAGGCCCACGCGGCGTAGCCGCGTGGGCCTTATGCAACAGGGCGAAGGAATTTTCCGCAATTTTACGCAACAATTCAAAACCTATAAAACAACTTTCGCACTTTTTAACAAAGTTTATGCTTGCCAATGAAATTGTTTGGCAAATTTTAGTGATGAATATTTGTGATTGAAGCGAAGCAGAACATTCGTCGGGTACCTCCTTTTAGCACAGAATGCGAGCAGGCCCTCCTTGCGGGATGCATTATCGATGGCGGCCAGGATAGCATCGCAAGTTGCATTCAAGAAAAAATTACACCCAATTCTTTCTATCTTCCAGCCCATGGCCTGATCTACAACACCCTCCTAGAACTTTACACTACCAATACAGCAACAAACGAGCTAATTGTCGCAGAAAAACTCGCTGCCCGCGGCGAATTAGAAAAAGTAGGTGGTCACGAATATATCAATGCCATTGCCAATCGTATCGATACCCCTGCGCATTTAAAATATTACATCGAGCGCATAAGAGATCTCGATCTCATCCGAAAAATTATTGCCACCGCAACCATAAGCATTGAAAAGGCCTACACCGGCGTTGATGATGTGAAACAATTTCTCGATGATGTGGAGAAATCGATCCTTGCCATTTCAGGAAATCGAATTTCAGATACCATTATTCCCATTAAAAGGTTAATCGATGATGCCGTAACGCTCATTAATCACATGCATAAACATCGCGGTGAAGTTACTGGTATTGCGTCTGGTTTTATTGATCTTGACAAACTAACCTATGGATTTCATTCGGGGGAAATGATTGTTGTCGCAGCACGTCCTTCCATGGGGAAAACAAGTTTTGCACTCAATATTACCGAAAATGTGACCACTTCAAAAACATCCCCGGTTCCTACCCTATTTTTCAGCTTAGAAATGTCAGCGGAACAATTGGCCATGCGTATGCTATGTAGCCGTTCCGGCGTTGATATGACCAAATTGCGCAATGGATTTGCTCCTAGAGCGGAACTTGAAAATGTGAGTGCTACTGCAAGTAAACTGAAAACAATCCCTCTTTGGATAGATGAATCTAGCGGAATATCAGTCACCGAAATGCGTGCCAAAGCTCGGCGTATGTGTAATAAACACAAACTGGGATTGATTGTTATTGATTACTTGCAACTTCTCCTGAGTCGTGACCCCAAAGTACCTCGAGAACAACAAATTTCTGAAATTTCCCGCGGCATCAAAGCAATGGCCAGAGAATTATCGTTGCCAGTAATCGTTTTGAGCCAGCTCAACCGCGAATCCGAGAAAGAAAAACGCCAGCCACGGCTATCTGATTTGCGCGAATCGGGAGCAATTGAACAGGATGCGGATGTAGTCTTGATGCTATCGAAGTGTAAAGATAGCGACGATGATCGGGAAGTTACACTTGATATTGTTCCACGGGATTTAATTATTGCAAAACAGCGCAATGGTCCCATCGGAATCGTCCCCCTATCCTTTAAAAAAAGTTTAACTCGATTTGAAAATTATGCCAAAGAAAAGAATTCATAACCTTTGTATCGCGTGTTTTTTTAGTGCTTATGTTTGTGTTTTTGCCGATGAGGATTTGATTTCCTTCGAAGACGGGAATCTTGTACGCCAACCCCCAACGACTTCCATTACTTCAAAGAATACTGATGAAGATGATCATTATTCCAAAGATAATCATATTTCCACACACGACACTGAAAGTTTAAAAAGCTCCAATCATTCGGAAGTAACAGAATCACAGCCGCTTGCAAACGTAACGACTCCTTCGGATGAAAGCAATCCCAATGCCAACAAAGAACAACACTCTGATTCCACCCCATTCAATACTGGAGCGACAACACCTGAAGCTTCACCGAAAACTACATTGTCTTCTTACGCTAAAAATAGTGAGTCGGGGCCTCGTTCAATCCGAAATTTTTTCATTACGTGTGATGGTAGCCCTCTCAAAAACGAAGATTCTATCCGCTCTCGTATAAGACTATCGAAAGGCGATGTATTCGATCCCTACGCCATGGACGAAGGAATTCATGCGCTATTCGCAACAAATGCCTATGAAGATATTTGCGTTTCTGCTAGCCAAAATCCAGACGGAACAGTGGATATATTCTTGTCGCTAACAACACGACCAAAGATCATAAGCACTGAGTTCCCGCACGAAAAAATTAATAACAAAAAATTGAAAGCGGAAATAAAAACAAACAACGGTGAATACCTGAACAAAGCATTTATTAAAAATGATACTCAAGAGATCTTCCGGTACTATCAGATCCAGGGATTTCCTAAACCAATGATTGAACATAAAATCATTCAGACGGATGATCCTAAACAGGTGAAGGTTGTTGTTGACATCGTCCCTGGTAAAGCAATACATATTTCAAAAATCAATTTTGTCAATTTTGGCGACATCAACACCGATTCCATCCGCAAAAAAATGATGCTCCAAACGTGGTCAATTTTTTCATTTATTACCAAAAAAGGTTATTTTGTCGATATTTTGCTCGATACGGATCGCACAATGATTACCGAAGAAATGCAAAATGCAGGCTACCTGGATGCCAAAATCACGCGTGCCGAATTTGTCAGTACCCATAATAAAGCAAGTGGAACATTGGAATTTGTTGCCGATCTTGGTCAAAAATATTTTATAGGCAATGTCCTCTTCGAAGGCAATAAGCTGTATCCCGATAGCAAAATTGCTTCACTCATAAAAATAAAATCAGGTGATCCATTTTCTCCAGGAAATATCAATAATACAATGGAAGCAATTCGCAATTTCTACAGCTACAATGGCTATATTAATTCCTTCGTTACCGTGGAAAAAACGCCAACGTTTATTGACAATAAAATCGATATTAAATTTACTATTCATGAATCACCTTTGACCTATGTCAATTCTATTTTGATTAATGGTAACTATAAAACAAAAAACAAAGTGATTCTCCGCGAATTAGCCCTTGTGCCTGGCGATAAATTCAATTACGTTAAAATGAAAAATAGCGAAAATCGCTTGAAAAATACTGGATTTTTTGAAACAGTTGCGCTAGAAGCGTCCAACAGTGAACAACCGGATCACAAAAATATTCAAATTGATGTAAAAGAAAAAAACACTGGTAATATAAAAGGAGGCGGAGCCATTAGTTCAAAAAACAACCAGTACATTTTCTTTGAGATCTCGCAGTCAAATTTTGACCTCTTTGGTTCCAAAGCACATTTTCAGGGTAGTGGTCAAAAAGCCCGGGCACGTGTTCAATTCGGAACTCGAGAACATCAATTGATACTTTCCTTCGAAGAACCTTACCTATTCGACCGTGAACTCGCTTTCGGCATCGATATTTTTGGCGATAAAACGAAATACCATGAATCCGATAGCAACTATAGTGGACCAAGCTACGATGAAACGGCTATCGGTTTGGAACCCTACTTCCGCAAACGTATCTACGAACTATGGATAGGACGCCTCGCCTATAATTTTACCAGTAAAAACATTCGCAATGTTGGAAAAAATGCCGTACAACCGCTCAAAGATGAAATGGGAAGACATAACTCTTCTCGGATAAAATTTTCAATTGAGCGTGATACACGCGATAACTATATTTTCCCGCGCCTTGGATCCCTCATTAACGTCAACACGCAACTGGTAGGACTCGGTGGCGATGTGAAACTATTTAAAACAACAGCCGGCGCTTCGAAATGGATAACCGTTTCCGAAAAATATGATCATATACTTGCCCTATCCATGCAAATTGGCGTAATCACCCCATTCAGCGGCAGAACCACACCATTTACTGAACGCTATTTCCTGGGCGGCGACAACCTGATGCGTGGATTTGAATATCGCGAGATTTCTCCAAAGGATAAATTTCACAGAAGCCTAGGAGGTAATTCCTTTATTTTCGGTTGCACAGAATACACTATCAACATCTTCGAGGATCTTTTCGGTGCGACATTTCTTGAAGTCGGTAATGTCGGTTCAAGTCAACAACCATTCAAGGATGGGTTAAACGTCGATTGCGGCTTTGGGTTGCGTATATTTATCATGAATATTCCACTTCGCCTGGACTGGGGGTACCCGGTTTATTGTACGAAAGATACCCAAAAGAAAGGAATACAATTTAATTTCTCCTTCAGTGCTTCCTTTTAAACGTAGAAATAATAAGTTTACGAACAGGGGCAATATGAGAAATTTTTAGAGTTCTTTAAACAAACTTAAAAAAAGTCTTGCCCTTATATTAATTCATTACTAGACTCTAGCCATTGGATGTAGTATGGGTATCGTAAAAGTAGATGGCTTTTTGTTTTGCTCTCAATATGATTTGAGAAATTCTTTTTTATTCTCAAAAAAGTCCTCGATTAAACATCTAGCTCTCATATTCCTCACGGGATTTCTTCAAGCGCAAAAAAAGTACGCTTCAAAGAAAAAGCAACGGCAAAACGTCCTCTAAAACATAAAATTTCATAAAAATTTCTTTTCATATCAATGATAACAAGGGGTGTTTGTTTCGGCAAACACTCTTTGTTTTTTTTCATTGCTAGCAATTAATCAATCTCCAGGCCAAAATAACACATAATCTTTCAGTAACACTCACAGAAAAAGATACCCTTCACATACGAAAAAACATGCCCAAAAATTTTCTCCAAAATACAAAAAGATTGACTGCTGTTCTGCTCACACTATTTACTCATACTTCTTTGAAGTAAAATTTTAGCAATTTCGTAAAAAACAGGTAGCGCTATTTTCGATCCATAGGCCACGCCAGACTTTATTTCAGCATCATCAATTACGACAGTTACCAAATAGCACGGATCATCTGCCGGAAAAAATCCTGAACATGACGAAATATGATGATCCTGCGAATAACGTTTATCAATAATTTTCTGAGATGTTCCTGTTTTATAGGCCAATTTTATCGATCCGATGTGTGACAACACCAAATCGGGACGATGTAAAATTTTACGCACTGTATCCACGGTTTCCTCCGCGAGGACCCGACGTACAAATCGAGACTCAGACTCCCAAAGATTTTCACCGTTCACATCAATTACTCGATCAATGATTTTAGGCTTAACCAAAAATCCACCATTTCCAAGAACTCCCATCGCCTGATGTACCTGTATGGGTGTCGCACTAACCGAATGCCCCATGGGTAGTCGTGTAATGGTCAAATTATCCCAATTGGACGGGTTCGGTAAGACTCCAACACCCTCTCCATCGAAGCCATAGCCCGTCTTTTCACCAAAACCAAATGCCCTGGCCGCATTGTATAGCCGATCGGCTCCCAATAAAATAGCAATCTGTGCTATACCGCGATTACTCGATTTGCGCAAAACATCCGATGCACTTAATCGACCTAGAAAAGTATGGTCCCGCGGTAAAAGATAAACTTTTCCTCCATGAAAAAATTCCGCTTCTTGACAATCAAAGTACTGTTGCAACGATATAACTCCCTGCTGCAGCGCTTCGCTAAAAGCAACAATTTTAAACACTGATCCAGGTTCATATAAATCCGTAACCGCACGGTTCCTCAGGCTACTTATTTCTGCCTTATTATAATCGTTACAATCAAACGTAGGAATGTTGCACAGCGTCAGTATTTCGCCAGTTTGCGCATCACTCACAATAATAGTGCCACTTTTAGCACAATTTTTTTTAACGGTTTCCGACAAAATTTCTTCGACCATGTCCTGCAAATGGATATCCAGCGTAAGGACAACGTCTGCACCATTCTTAGGTTCAACAACGATTTTCCTAAATAAAGCTAATTCTTCACGCTTTCCATCTTTTTCCGACTCTACCCAACCGTCTTGCCCCATTAAGAATCGATCCATAAAACGCTCTATTCCACAAACTGCAATTCCTTCCTTATTGACAAAACCAATGACATGGCTCGCAAGTGTATGGTTAGGATAAATGCGCTCCCAATGTAACACTCCGTATACGCCTTTAATGCTAAGCGCCTTTACTTGTTCATAAATTTCGTTATCTTCGACGTTTGCGAAACATTTCCAACGCCGATGATGTTCAATCCCATTTTTGATGTAACTTTCCCGTGTAAAAGCCTTACGAATTGATTCTTCATCTATTTTCAGCAGGCTAGCTAATTGTGTAGCTTTTTCCGCAGATAAAGTTTCTGCTACATAGGGATCGACGCCAATATCAATTTTTTTCGTTGTAATGGCAAGAATTTTGCCATTTCGGTCAAGGATACGACCACGCACCGCGAATTTTTTGTTCGTTGTAGCCCGCGCTAGATTGATAAATCTTTGGTAATATTCACGCTTAAAAAGCGCAATGTCCAAAATCCGATACGTTTCTCCAGCAAAACAAAAGATAAGAACAACGATCAAAAATAAAAAACGTATCGCAATTTTCATGGCACCATAGCATGCTAGGTTAAGAAAAATTTTTTCCTAGCTACAAAAATCTTCTCCAAGCAATAACATTAATGCTTAGGGAAATCATTGATTGTTTTGGAGGTCTCTAAAGTGCGGTAATTTACAATTTTTTGAGCAATCTTTTGCACACGCAAGCGCAACCATTTCGTTGTTGAAGAACCCGGACGATAATCCGCAGGACCGTAGGCATCGATTCTTCCTTCTTCTAACAGACGATCATTCCGAGCAAATTCCTCTTCATTATCTGGATTATAAACCGCAAATGCCTTCCCTCCGTGGCTGCGAATCACTGAAAATGCTGGAACGTCGCTAAGGCCATCTGCAATATAAATCATGTTCTGGAACGGTATACGCCGATTTTTTTCACCAATAACAGAATTTATATCTATGGCTAAATCCTTATTACAGCCTTTATTAATTTCAAAAAGGTAACGCGTTTTTTGTGTATTATCGACCACGCAAGCGATTTGTTTGATCTCCTTAGATTCCTCGCTTTGCCCTTCAAATGTGAACGAATCACAAATATCGCCTAAGGATATTTGTTTATCATTTTCATAAAAACTTTCCACGGAAGGCCGTTCCTCCTGTTCACCTTGACTGTCCTTCTGTTTTTGGAAAATTTTTTGAATTTCATCTTCAATTTCTCGCCCTAAAAATTCACAAGCAAAAACATCGTCGACAAAGGGCGCAACTCGACTTCCCCGGATAATTTCCGCATGACCACTGCTAATAATGTAATGTTCGAGCGTAATTTTATTGGCACGATATAATTCATTACCTTCTATATCCATTTTCAAAATGGAGAAAATCTCAGGAACTCCAGGAAAAAAAGTCAAATTTTCACCATAGCATGTCAGTTTTTGCTTCGAAAATCCATGAAAATAGCCTTGCCTTACTGCAACTAAAATAAAATTCAAATAAACTAATGTATCGGAAAGGCGAATATTTCGTTTGCGAAGCTGCGCGGAAAACGCATCGACGGCTGTCCAAAAATTAGTCTCATCGATACCATAGTCATGAAATAGCTGAGCCTGCATATTTCCTGGGATAAGCGTCCTATCAAAATCCCAAATGCAAGCGATAATACCCCCACCCCGATTCATGTCATGTAACACCAAAATTCAGCAAGACCGGCTCCGCTAAACACTGATTTACCAATGGCCCTACTTGAGCGTACTCTGCTCTTTTTTGAGGCGTTTGCGTTCCAACTCCTGTTCCAGCTTTTCATTTTTGAGACGTTTTAACTCGACCTCACGGCGGAGATCGGACAATTCATCATCCCTTCGGCTTCCCTGGTTACTATTCACTTGAGCTCGAAGCTGGGCATTTTCAGCTGCATAAGCCCCCTTTTGTTCGCGATTGCGGCCCATATTATGTCCGACCGCTCCGCCTCCAAGTGCACCCAGTATACCACCCATGGCAGCACCACCTTTACCGCCCAAAGCGTACCCAACACCTGCACCTGCCGCAGTACCAACCGCTGCTCCCCCAAGAGTTGATTCCGTTGTATCGCATCCCGAAAAAAACACCAATGGTACTACTGGCCAACACTTTTTCAAAACCTCCACTTTTTTCACAACACCTCCGTTTTCGAAAAAAGAACTATATTTAACTTGAAAGTAAATAATATTTTTTGTCATATGAAAATTTTTTTCTGTCTCGCATCACCCTAACATCTTTTATTGGCAACGCTTTATCCCTACTGCTGGATAAAAGTTATTCACATTATAATGTTAGTAACCTGTTAGTAACGTGAGAAGAAATGGGAATAACATCGAAGTTCTTCACCGTTGCTAACAGCATTTCCCAGATTGTTCACAACGTTATTCTCAAAAATCATATGCAAAAAAGTCAGTATTTATCAGCATTTTTGGCTGTTATTCACCTATTCACAGTCCCTACTATAAATACTACGAACTGTTATATTATTAATATTCATTGCCCCCTTCCGCATTGCCCGTCCGTTTCACTTTCGGTGGGAAGCATTTGTTAATAACTTTTCGGAAGATTTGTTTTGCATTTTATCTCTTTCGGGTTTTTCTCTTTGAGAATCTCCTCCGTATAGCCATCCTTCCGTAACTAAAACTAAGTCGTAGAATAACCATGAATAGAACCAAACAATCTTGCTTTACTTTCACACTGGACGAATCCCAAGCAGAACAATTGCGCGATATCTGTGAAAGACGCGGTTTTGAGCCCTACTCCGTTGACTATGCACGCTACGCATTCCATGGTAATGGATTTAACCTTGTCTTGTACAACAGCGGTAAGCTCGTACTTCAAGGAAAGGAAGCAGCTGAATTTGTAACATTTATCATAGAGCCGCAAATTACACAGGTATTTTCATTGGGAAATGAGAACATTCTCCATTCGGAATGGTTCATTCCCCATGCGGGGTTAGATGAAAGTGGCAAAGGTGATTTTTTCGGCCCCGTTGTAACGGCATGTGTTATTGCTGGAGGTGATGAAGTACGTGCGCTGCAAAAAGCTGGTGCGAAGGATAGCAAAGCCATTACAAGCGATCGCGCTCTTTTGGAAATTGAAAGAAAGATTCGCGATATAAAAAGCATTGTTATTGAAGTTATGGCGCTTTCCATGACGAAATACAATGAGCTTTACGAGCGTTTTGGTAGTAATTTAAACCGATTATTGGGATGGATGCACGCTTGTACGCTTATAAATGCATTGAAGAGGCGCTATGTTGCCGATGGACTTTTGGATCAATTTTCGAAAAAGCCCATTGTGCAAGGATTTATAAAGCGTGATTTTCCAGATTTTAATTTACGCATGCAAACCAAGGCGGAAAGCGATCCTGTCGTTGCTTCAGCATCGATCATTGCACGGGCTGAGTATATACGTCAGATTGAGAAACTATCAAAAACGGTGGACGTATGCTTACCCAAGGGTGCAGGGCAGCCGGTTATTAAAGTTGGTAGAAAGATCTTTGAAAAAGAAGGCACAGAAGGTTTATCAAAATACAGCAAAAAGCACTTTAAGACTTTTAAAGAAATTTGTGGAGATTCCGGTGAAGCGATCAGTGTCGATGACCCGATGAAGATATAGTAATAAAACCCAAACGTTTGGTAAAATCTAATAAAGTATATTGTATAATTTTTAAGGCAAATACAGGTAAAAAAAATGCAAGAATGCCAAAAATTTTCAAACTGAAATATTATAAAAGAGACAAAAAAGCTTGATAGATAAGTCTTTTATAAAGTTTTTTTTAGAAAAATGAAAAGATTTTAATAAAACAGATTTTTGGGAGTCTTTTCTATCTTTTTTTAAAAGTACTTGACAGATATTATTTTATTGATTTACTAAAAATTGGATGGTGATTAATAAATATAAAATGGTTGGGAGTGCTTTTTTAGCATTCGGGTTATTAGGTAATGTGGCTTATGGCTCCGGCAATGAGAATTCTGATGGTGTGCATGCTGATTCTTCTCAGAGATCTTTATGGGAAGATTTACGCAGCGCGCTTGAGCTTGCGGAAGATCTAGACGGATATATAGAGGTTGCAAGATGCATGCGAAAAGGTATTGACTTTACATTAAGATCTAGAAATGGGGAAACATTGCTATTTTTCTCTAGTTGTCCTGCAACTGTATTAATGTTGGTTAGTCATGGTGAGCTTGATCTTGATGCTCAAGATGAAGAAGAAAATACAGCTTTACATCTTTTTGTTCGAGTCTTTTTAGAGTGCCTTTTGGATACTTTGGGTGCAGGTAGAGAAGAAATAGAGGTATTGCTTGGAGCTGGTGCTAATCCTCTTGTGCGAAATGGAGATGATGAGACAGTGCTCCAAATCGTACGACGGTGGATAGACGAAGAAGAAGCACTGCCTATGGAAGCAAGAAACTCTAATTCAAAAGCTGCAATAAGAAAAGCCAAGGCATTGGCTCAAAGACTCGAAAGAGCTGAAGGAGAGTGGAGAAAAGCCCATCGAGATGATGCATAATAAGTTTTTATTATAAATGAAGTAACAAGAAGAGTCCTTTTCGGAGGACTCTTTTTTTGCGGCTGCATAATTGTTTTTAGGAAAAGATTTTAATAAAATAGACTTCTCGAAATTTTTTCTATTTTTTTTAAAAGTACTTGACAGATATCATTTTATATTCAACAAGGACTTGATGATAATTAATAAATGTAAATTAGTTGGGAGTGCTTTTTTAGCATTCGGGTTGTTAGGTAATATGGCTCATGGCTCAAGCGATGCAGATCCATTCAGTGCTGCAGATCCAGTAATTGATGTTCAAGATGAAGACGGAAATACAAGTTTGCATCGTTTGGTTGCAGCTGGTTTAAGGGACGGTTTTAATAATACAAGAGGCATAGAGGCGTGTATTGAATATGGTGTTGATCCTAGTTTGAAAAATAACGAAGGACGGACAGCGCTCGACATCTTAGTCAGGTGGATAAAGAATAATGAAGAAAGGGACTTTGAATTAACTATACAAGCCACGAAAGTGGCTCAAATGCTCAGAATAGCTGAAAAAGCGAGGGAAAGCGCTTTAAGAAAGGCGCAAGAAGCATTGGCATTGGCTCAAAGCGCTCAAAGAGATTTAAGAGAGAGGACAGAAGCCCTGGAAAGAGCTGAAGGAGAGAGGGAAGAAGCCTTGAAAAGAGCTGAAGGAGAGAGGGAAGAAGCCTTGGCATTGGCTGAAAGCGCTTTAGAAAAGATGGAAAAAGACTTGGCATTGGCTGCAAAGACAAAGAGAACGTGAAGAACAGCACGCCGGGTGGCGGGAGCGCGTCGCGGAATGGTTTAGATTTGGGGGTGAAAAAGCAGGCGAGCGCGGAAGAAGAAGCCCATCGAGATGATGCATAATAAGTTTTTATTATAAATGAAGTAACAAGAAGAGTC
>JAIRRZ010000007.1 GCA_031255715.1 Puniceicoccales bacterium | reverse complement strand
CCCTTTCGGAGCCCCGCCTGGGCATCCACCCCCGGGCCCGGGGGTGTGACCGCCCCCGCGGGCTTTGCCCGGGGGGCGGGACAACCGGGGGTCCTGAGACCCCCGCCCGCGGCTTCGCCGCGGGCGGGGTCTTTAATATTTTTAATTAAAGACCGGTGCGGCCGAACCATGCGACGTTTTCGCATGGTTCGGCCGCGTATCGAGGTCAAGGAGTCCGTGACTCCTTGCGGGAGTCCAGAGGGCGGAGCCTTCTGGACATTGTGAATAAGTTTCGGAAAAATATCTGAATATGTGTTGTTTTCTAGGCAAAAGCAATGTGAATAAGTTCTAGAAAAAAGTTCTCGTATTTCAATTAGAAATACTATATATTCTATACAGTTTAATTTGAGACGACTACATATAGTATAAATTTAAAAATTATGATAAAATATATTTTTAGACGAAACGCAAAAGTGGACATGCAAATGCTCAGGAGAACGGAGCTCATGCAACAGGTGTATAACGTATTTTGCGAGGTTGGTAAGTCGACGGGCGAATTTGGTTCAAACATTGCTTGGACACTCACGAATGAAGTAATTGAGAGATTAAAAGAAGGCAAAGTTGATTCCTTTTCTGTTGTAGAAGATGAAATTGAGACCGTATTGTTACGATCCCCATATCACGCAAGTACAAAAACTGTCATCGTAGCGCGAGATCGCCGCGATCATATCGCTGAGTTAGTACAGAAAGCTGAACTAGACCGCGTTGATCAATATTTATCGAAGCTCGATTGGGAGGTCCGCGAGTGTAGTAATATGAGTTATTCTTTACAGGGATTAAATCATTATCTTTCGGGAACCATTAGTCAAAATTATTGGCTTAATAAGGTTTATCCGGCGCGGATTCGGTTGGCCCATGAATCCGGAGATTTTCATTTGCATGATTTAACGCAACTTTCCGTGTACTGTGTTGGCTGGGATCTTGCTGATTTGTTGAGGGAAGGTTTTTGTGGCGTGCAAGGCCAATTGGAAGCAAAACCACCTAAACACTTTCGTACGGCGCTGGGTCAGATTGTCAACTTTTTTTACACACTACAGGGAGAAGCTGCTGGGGCTCAAGCATTTTCAAATTTCGATACTTTGCTGGCACCTTTTATTCGCTATGACAATTTAAATGAACAAATGGTAGAGCAGGCGCTGCAAGAATTTATCTTTAATATTAATGTGCCGACTCGTACAGGATTTCAAACACCATTTACAAATATTACATTAGATTTGTTTTGTCCTGAGCATTTAGCAAATGAACCTGTAATGATTAATGGAGAGTGTCAGCAACAAACTTATCGAGAATTTCAGTGTGAAATGGATATTTTCAATCGCGTATTTTTTCGAGTTATGTCCCAGGGCGATGCCCATGGCCGTGTGATGACTTTTCCAATTCCCACAATAAATATTACAAAAAATTTTGATTGGGATAATGAGAACCTCAAAGGACTGTGGGAAATGACCGGGAAATATGGCATTCCTTATTTTTCGAATTTCGTTAATTCCGACATGAAACCGGAGGATACCCGTTCCATGTGTTGTCGATTGCGCATCGATAACACTCAACTAGAGAAGCGCGGTGGTGGACTGTTTGGAGCAAATCCACTAACGGGGAGCATCGGTGTGGTGACTATCAATTTGCCACGCATTGCCTATCTCTCCCAAAATGAAGGGGAATTTTTTGAGCAGCTAATGGATTTGATAAATCTAGCAGCAGAAAGTCTCGAAATTAAACGTGCGCTATTGGAAAAATTAACCAATATTAATTTGTATCCCTATACGACATTCTATTTAAAAGATATCAAAAAACGTTTTGGCTGCTATTGGAAAAATCATTTTTCGACGATCGGCATCGTGGGCATGAATGAGGCTTGTTTGAATCTTTTAGGCGAAACGATTACAACAAAAAGTGGAAAAACATTCGCATTAAAGGTACTCGATCGTATGCGCGAGAAAATTATGAAAATTCAAAAGGAAACGGGAAACCATTTCAATTTGGAAGCAACACCAGCTGAAAGCACGGCTTTCCGACTGGCACTAAAGGATAAGGTGAAATTCGGAAGTAAAATTATCAACGCCAGTGCAAGCGATGTACCTTTTTATACAAATTCAGTGCATGTTCCGGTCAATTGTACAGATGATCTTTTTTCACTTTTAGACCACCAGGATGATTTACAAACAAAGTTTACCGGTGGAACGGTGGTTCATTGCTTTTTAGGTGAGTGTATCTATGATATAAATGTTGTAAAAAATCTAGTAAGAAAAATTGCTAGCAATTACAAATTGCCCTATTTTTCATTGACGCCGACATTTTCGATTTGTCCGCAACATGGTTATTTATCGGGAGAGCAAAAAGTATGTCCCCATTGTGGCATGAAACCGGAAATTTATTCGCGAGTAGTTGGTTACTTGCGGCCGACACAGCAATGGAATGATGGGAAACAAGCAGAATTTTCCATACGAAAGACATTAATGTTACCCTGAGGATGTTACAGACTCAGTTAAATATTATATTCTTTCATAGTCTCTGGACTAAGAACGGTAATGTTTGGGGCATTGCAAAGAAGTTCATCGAAAAACCAATTACGGGAATCTTTATTGCCATGAGTCAAAACAATGGTACGAGGATCTAGATTAATAGCAGCTTGTAATAATTCATTGCGATCCGCATGGCCACTCAAATCAAAGCGTTCAATATTTGCACGCACAGAAGTGGAATAATTTAATGTCGAAAATAAAAAATTGGATCCTGTGCCTGTCGCTAACAAACGTCCGCCTGGCGTGTCTGGATCGCAATAACCCACAAAACAGATACTATTCTTCGCATTCCCCAAAAGGCATGCTGCAATATTATAGGATGGCGTATTTTCAACCATCATACCACTACTTACTACAAAAATTGTGGGCTTCCCCGGTTCATCGCCCGGCTTCAAATACTTTATTCGATTCAAAGAAACAACGCCGAGGTCTTTGAGAATGCTTTTGCGAAACGTTAATGAAGGGTATTTTTTAGCAATTTCATCAAAAGTATCCACAATCGCTAACCCCAAACCCGAACAAATAATGGGTACTTTTTTATCAATTTTTTTTGCTTTTACCGCCTCATGTAATAGAGTTAAAATTTCCTGAGTACGTCCGAATGCAAATGTGGGAATGAGTATGGATCCTTTTTTTTGCAAAGTATGTTGAATAGTTGTTACGAGGCGCTCGATTTCCAGTGAGACTTGCTTTTGCTCCGTACGTTCCGTAGCTCCACGCGTTGTTTCCATGACCAATGTATCGACCTTTTCTTTTGGCCATTGCCCACCGGGAAGAATTTTCTGCTTGCGGAATAACACATCTCCCGTAAAAAATATTTTCCGATGTTTGTATTCTATCATCACACCGCTCGCTCCCGATACGTGTCCTGCGTCCCAAAATTCGATAGCAATTTTATCATCATCTTTGCGGAATATACGCCGCATACCATATTTCATTTCAAAAAAATGCTCATTGAGTTTGGTAATTTCCTCTAACTCGAACAAAGGATATTCTCTAATGCCCAGTTCCTTGCGCTGATGTTTCATCACGGTATAGCTATTTTCGAGTAGAATGGGCATAAGTTCTCGAGATTGAGGTGTTGTCAATAGCCGAGCCTGAGGTTGATCACGCATCAAAATAGGAATCGCACCGATATGATCTAAATGGCAATGGGTTGCGATAACAAAATCGAGCGACCCCAATGGAATTTCAGAAAAAACAGGGAGTGCATTTAATCCGATCTCCTTTGGGCTCATCCCCGCATCAACAACAATATTGAATGGTCCAACCTTCACATAGTGACAATTAGCACCAATATCACATTCCGGATTTAGATCTTTAAAATACATCATTTAAAAATTTCATTATAACAATTTTTTTAGCCACCTAATACTCCTCATTCTCATTCTCCACATGTATGAAAGTGGTATTTTTTCCATAATTTTTTCAAGGCTTTTCTCTTCATCAAACACTGAAAAGCGTATTTTTCGAGAAAATAACCTAACGGAAAATTTAAAAACATAACAACTTTTTTGACGCACCGATTACCTGCTTCTTACGTTCTCTAGCTTTTTTAGTTACTTATTTCCTGTCAAGCTTTTTTTGTAATTAAAAAAAAATCATTTTCTGGGCTAATCTAAGGGCAACGCGCCATCAAACTTTTCGTCAAGGGCTCCATTTTCTAAACCTAGAGGCAACCCAAACTATGTGGTAATGCTCTGTTTGATCGATGTTGATTCACAGGATCTAACTAGCCCCCCCGCCCGCGGCGAAGCCGCGGGCGGGGCTTTATTATACCTTTAATGAATAAATAACCATACGACCACGCAATAGCAAAAGAAATCCTTCTTCCGTGCAACTCTTCACAAAGAACATAGTGCCTCGATCTAGAAAGTCCAAACCAACGGCATAGCTATGGGGCCGGCTAAATGACCATGCGTCAGGGATACAAAAGTACATCAGGCTTTTTCGCACATATCATAAAATTCCGAATGGTTGCAATAGCCTCATTTTTCATATCCTCTAAAACATAATGCCCCGCCTCCTCGTAACACACTACGTAGGCTCCGTAGAAAAATTTTTTCCATTCCTCTAAAAACCATTCCGTAAAACAAAAATCACAGTTACCCCATAAAATCAAAATCTTTTTCTGACTCAGTAAAAATAACGCATCCTCAACTTTTGTTAACGTTTCCCAGGATGAATGCTTGGTATTAAGCGGAATATCGGTTATAAATTTTCTTAAAGCAATGCGATTCTTCCATGAATCATATGGAAATCTGTAGCCCTTTGCTATCACCGAATCAAGTCCCTTCGCCGTCGCCATAAAATTCGCCCCAAGGACAAACGCATTCAATCCACGAACTAGCAAATCACCAACAAGTGGTAACTTACACAGAGCAATGCGGAATGGAATTCGGGAAGAATGAAATGCCGCTCCATTCATAATTATTAGACTTTCAATACGCTCCGGCCAACGTTCCGCAAGCGCCATACCGATCGCACAGCCCCAATCATGCATCGCGAAATGAAAACGTCCTAGCTTCAAATGCTCAATTACTTTCTGTGCATTAGCAATGTGATCAGCAAGGCGATAGGCGTATTTTTGAGGCTTATCCGACAATCCACAACCCATGTTATCGATCCCAATACAACGAAATGTCGATCGCAACTCCTGAATCAAATTACGATAGTAAAATGACCAGGTCGGATTTCCGTGGAACATAACAATGGCATCACCTTTGCCTTCATCGACATAGTGAATTCGATTGCCTCCCCCCACATCCAAAAAATGGCTTTTAAATGGATATACTTCCCTAAGAATTTGTGGCAAAACTTTCATAATTGTTCAAAAGATCAACCATAATACGCAAACTTTCATTCAAATGGGTATCGAAAGGCCTCGATTTTTTTTTGATCTTGCCTGATGCCACTTCTTTTTCAGCATTGCGCTCGGCAACTATGTCAAGTAACACGTCCTCAGTGGGACAATTATTTTTGTCCAAGGCTTCTTTCCGGGCAATAATGTTGCGTTGAATGAACTCCTCTTTTAGTTTTTCAGCACGGCATACTGTTAAATTTGTAGAACTACTCTTAGTCATCGTGACTTTTTTAAGCCTTTCAATCCGCTCAAATAAAAGTTGAAATTCAGGTAAAGACTCCTGTCTTTGTTGGCTTAAATGCTTCAATTCCTGAATTTGTGAAGCCTTAATCTTATCTTGAATAGAAAATTCTACGGGATCAATGGTATCCCATCCGATCGCATGGGGCAAATTCGATTCACCAATGGGCAAAAACTCATCGAAGGATGGAAAAATAATGTCCGCCTCTACACCTTTAATTTGCGTCGAAATGCCATGGGGACGATACCACTTTTGAATGGTCACTTTCGATGCACCTAAACTTTCTTTGTTCTTAAATTTAGAAAAAAGCTGTTCCATGGGAAGTAAAACCTGGACCGTTCCCTTGCCGTGCGTACTTTTATCACCTACGATAATGGCCCGATTGTGATCCTTAAGTGCACCGACCAAAATTTCTGCAGCGGAAGCAGTCATACGTGAAATAAGTACAATAAGTGGACCATCCCAAAAAATTTGACTGGATTTTGTATTGAGACGGTCGATATTCCCGCATTGCCCACGAACTTGTACAATCGGCCCATCAATGAATAGCCCTGCGACGAGCACGGATTGCTCCAAAATTCCTCCATTGTTATTCCGTAAATCGAGAATTAAGCCATCAATATTTTTGGCTTTCAATTTCTGAATTAGGGCAACTGTATCGGTAGCACTATTAGAAGTACCAATATCTTTTTCATTATCACCATAAAAACTTGGTAAAGTGAGAACGCCAATTTTTGCCTTCCGATTATTTTCCTCTATGGAAAAAAGCTTCGCACTGGCACGACTCTCTGTAATTTCGATCTCATCGCGGATTAGCGTCACTACTTTTTGCTCACTAATATCCCCAGCCGGCCGAATGGTTACCAAAACTTTTGTACCCTTTTTTCCGCGCAACAGCTTAGAAATTTTATTGAGCAACATACTAGAAACATCGATGGGCTCCTCAATGTCCTGGGCAACGGCAATGATACGATCTCCAACCTGGATGTCTTCACTGCGCGCGGCCGGACCTCCTGGCACCAGTTCACTAATGATGCAGCTACCATTGTCGTCACTTAAATAGGCTCCGATCCCAACAAAAGAATGATGGAGCGCCATCCGCAAATCTTCCATGGATTCATGGGACATAAATACAGTATGGGGATCATAGGTCCGCGAAATGCTATTGATAAAATGTTCCTGTACAACCCATGGCTCTAACTGAGAAATATTGCGCAATAGATTCTTATAGCGTTGTTTTATATTTTTTTTTGCGAGTTCTATTTTTTCAGGTAAGGTCAATGGCAGTTTCACATTTCCCCCATCGAGATGAAAACGATACACATTACTCCAACATAGCGGTTCACAAAAACTCCGATTTGTCTTCAAAATGGTCGCAATATCAAAGGCAACTTCCCGACTCATTTTCAATTTTTTCTGTTTTGGCATATCAAGTTTCAAAACTTTCGGTCGATTGTTACGCTCCACTGTCCCAGATAGAAAGTTCTCCAAATAACGTTTTCTATTTTTCTGGGAAGCATCAATAATAGCCTGTTCCTGTTTTCTTTCACAGGACTCTTGCAAAATGATTTCAGTAACCACTTCAAAGTTGAGACGAACTTCCCATAGTTTTCTGAGTTCTTCTTTAGTTTGTAGAAACTTTTCTTTTTCACGATCGAAAACAAAATTAGCATCGGAAAAAAGCTCAAATTCATCCTGGTCGATACGTTGCAAAATCCATAGGACGCGATCGCGACTTTTTTGACGATAGCAATCGTAAATTGAAAACCCTGGAGCTAGGCTTCCTCCATTTAAAAAGGCTCCCAAAGAAGGTGAAAAATGTTTTCCGAAATCATCGATTTCTTTTTGCAAAAAAAGCATTTTGTAACTATCGATGTGCTCGATATACTCCTCGATAATTTTCTTAGCATCGAGATTTTTGATTTTTTTGTGAGCATAGTGAATATCTTCGAGGCATTTCACCATACAAATTGTTTCCAAACGCATGGCACTCGTATGTTCCAATGGCACAAAAACGGGTTCCTCAAAGGTAATCTCCGCGCTTGTTTTTTCCCGTTTCTCCCTATAGCTCTCCGGTTTATTCGGAATTAAACTACGGCTTTCTGGTGCACTTTCCCCAACGCATACTTTAAAACTAAAGACACAAAAAATGCCCCACAATAGAAAATTTCTCCAAATAGATACCATCTAATCTTCCTTAATTATTCCTAAGCTTCCATTTTTAGCAAGAATAATAGAATATGACCTATATTAAGAATGAAGCAAAAAATTATATTACCTATAAATGATGACTATCATTTGAATCTAACATTCGTGGTAAATGAACTTTACGAGGAAATTTAATGGTAATCGTGGTTCCCATATTGGCTTCAGATTCGATGGCAATCGTTGCATGGTGATTGCGCAAAATCCGTTGAACAATAAACATACCAAGTCCCGTTCCATGTTTTTTAGAAGTACAAAAAGGTTCAAAAACTTTCCCCAATCGTTCCGTCGAAATTCCCACACCTGTATCCGTAAATTTTAAAATGACAAAATCATCGTCACTACTCACACCAATCGATAAACATTTTTTATGCGTCATCGCTTCCATTGCATTTTTTATGATATTAAAAAATACTTGCTTCATTTGATCGCCATCGGCTAAAACAATGGGTACATCTCCATCGACTGTTAGACAAATGCGAACACCGGCATTATCCAATTCCGGTGATAAAAATTTAATCACAAAATTTAGTAGTTCTAATAAATGAGCATCGGAAAAATTTGGAGCAACCGGCTGAACTGCTTGTAAGAAATTTTTAATAATTCCATGTAAACGCTCGACTTCTTTCCTACAAACTGCTACGGATTCCGAAATTTCCTCGAAATTTTGTTCCTGAATAAAAGTTTGCATCAACTCCAATTGCAAATTAATGGAATTGAGTGGATTTCCAATTTCATGGGCAACACCGGCCGAAAGTAGTAAAATAGAGTTAGTTCGCTCCTCTTCTAGTTCCTTTTTTTTCTGTTCCAAAGCTTGCGTAATGTCGGAAAATATACAAATGACTTGGGATTCCTTTTCCGCAATAAATGGCACCGAATAAAACCGCAATACCCTTTCCGTCGGATAACTCAAATGAATTTCGCCCACAATTGACTTTTCTTGAATTTGTCCTAGATCAATTTGCTGTAATATTTCAGGAGCACACTTCCATAGAACCATATTCCGTAAATTGCGCACATTCAATAGTTCCTCTGCCACATTATTTACAAGCAATATTCGACCACCCTGATCAATCATTACAATACCATCTCGAATAACATTGATAACTTTTTCAAAGACATTTCTTTGACGATAAAATTTGCGCACCAATGATACTAGCGTCGCGTGGTCGAGATGATTAATTTTAGCTAATAAACGCCCTAATGCCTGCTCCTTCATAAAAAAATCCCATAACCATTCATTATGGGACATCAAACTTTTTCCCAAATCATAACTAGGATTAACTTGCACTTAGGGCAGGCTCTTGCTCAACCGTACTCTTGCGAATTCCAGCCTTTCTTGTTTTTCTCTTCCTCGCCTTCTTGTAACCCACATCATCGGCGGCAATCAATTCAATAATGGCCATTTTACTTGCATCACCACGACGTGGTACCAATTTATAAATGCGTGTATACCCACCATCGCGTTTCAAAAATTCCAACACCTTTTCATTAAATAACATCCCCACCGCGGTCACATCGCGCACACGTGCAATCGCTAGACGGCGAAAATGTAACTTTTGCTCTCCAATTTCACTTTGATTCGCCCGCTTTGCAAGTGTAATAACCTTTTCAATAAAAGGCCTTAACGCCCTTGCTTTTGCTAGAGTCGTCTCAATTTTTCCATGGGTAATAAGTGCTGTCGCCAAATTCGCAAGCAACGCTTTACGATGCTCTTTCTTAACTCCTAAAATATGATTATGTTTACTGTGACGCATTTTTTTTCCATTAAAGATTAACAACTTAGCATATGCTCATCGACTTTCATCCCTAGAGATAACCCTAACTCTTCCAGTTTATTTTTGATTTCAGTTAAAGATTTTTTACCAAAATTTCGATATTTTAACATATCATTTTCGCCTTTCATGACCAGCTCACCAACGGTCGTAATGTTTGCATTATTTAAACAATTTGCTGCACGTACCGACAGCTCGATTTCATTCACGCTCATGCTAAGTAAAATCCTCAGGCGATTCTGTTCATCATTGGCCTGACGTGCACCATCCTCAAACTCAACCATCTCACTATTAATTGAGTCAAATATCTCCAAATGTCGTCTTAAAATTGCAATAGAATCTTTGAGCGCATCCTCCGGCTTTACCCTACCATCCGTCCAAATTTCCAAAATCAACTTATCAAAATCCGTCATTTGACCGACACGCGTATCTTCAACGGAATAGCGAGCCAATTTTACCGGACTATATAAAGCATCAATCGGAATGACACCAATCTCTGTTGTAAACTTTCGATCATCGGCCAAAGCATAACCGCGGCCAACTTCCGCTTCCATCTCCATTAGCAGATGACGTCTCTCATTGATCGTACAAATGACTTGTTCAGGATTAACAATTTCAACCAAAACATTCCCCCTAATATCAGCTGCCGTTACCATTCCTTCGCGTTCAACATCGATAACCAATTTGATTGTATCGCGCGAATTCGATTTTAACAAAACTTTTTTCAAATTAAGCACAATACTCACGACATCTTCAACTACTCCAGGTATTGATTGGAACTCATGGGCAACACCAGCAATTTTTACCGAAGAAATCGCCATAGCTTCGATGGAACACAAAAGTACCCGACGCAAAGAATTACCGATACTATGCCCATAACCGGACTCAAAGGGTTCCGCAATAAACATTCCATAAGTATCTGTGGCCGTTTCTTCAACGCGCACCATCTTCTTTGGTAACTCAAACTTTCCTAAACGTCTAACCATAGCGACTCCAACTTAACGACTATAAAATTCAACGATTAATTGACCATTAATCTTTTTCTCCAATTCTTCCGCAATTGGCTCCCGTTCAATCTTTCCTTTCATGGCAATCGAATCAAGGGTCATCCACACAGGAACTGCGCGATAGCGGCAATCATCAAGACTCTGCGTTACATACTTTTTGGAAGAATTATGAGAATAGACGCCGATCACATCTCCTACCGAACACCGATAGCTGGGAATATCGACCTTTAAATTATTCACCATTATGTGCCCATGGCACACCAGCTGGCGCGCTGCCCGACGGGTCCGAGCAAACCCTAGTAAATACACCACACTATCCAAACGCATCTCCAAAAGTCGCATAAATAACTCACTCGTTACACCACGCTCCGACTTTGCCAGATTAAATGTTAAACGAAACTGCCTTTCCGTTAAACCATACATGTAACGCAATTTCTGTTTTTCATTGAGCCCTATTCCGTATTCGGAAACTTTGCGACGCAACCTCGGACCGTGAATTCCTGGGAAATACGGCTTGCGCTCAACCGCCTTACATGAAGGGAAAATTTCACAATTGAAACGTCTATTAATTCTAGCTTTTGGACCTGTATACCGAGACATATTTTTAAAAATTTAAGATTATATTCTCCTTCGCTTACGAGGACGACAACCATTGTGTGGAATTGGAGTCATATCCGTGATTGTGTTAACCGTCAAACCTAGAGATTGTAAGGCACGAATCGCCGCATCACGCCCCATACCAGGCCCCTTTACCTTTACCTCAACTTCTTTGAATCCATGTGAAATCGCTACGCGCCCAGCTTCTTGTGTCACAACCTGAGCCGCATAAGCCGTCGACTTTCGCGAACCACGAAAGTTACATTTACCCGAACTCGACCAAGAAACCACATTGCCCTGTAAATCCGTAAAGCAAACCTTCGTATTATTAAATGTCGCCAAAATACTGCAAATACCGCGTGAAACATTCTTACTATTTTTCGCCTTGCGAATTTTTACCTCCGCTTCACCGTCATTCAAAATATCTTGCACCGACACCTTCGGCTTATCAACGACTTCCGTTGTTTGCCCATAGGATGGATTTTTTAGCTCCAAATTTTCTGCCATATCGCTATTTCTTTCTAATTACACCGATAGTTTTTCTTGCCCCTTTACGTGTACGAGCATTGGTCGAAGTCCTTTGACCACGCACCGGCAATCCACGATAATGGCGAACGCCACGGTAACATTTGATCGCTTGCAAACGCTTCAAATTCGAAGCAATTTCCCGACGCAAATCCCCCTCGACCTTCCATCCATTTTCAATAATAACGGCGGTAATTTTATTAATATTTTCTTCTGTCAAATCCTGCGCCCGCATATCCGGACTGAGTCCTGTCTGCTCTACAATCAAATCTGCACGACAGGCCCCAACACCATAGATATACCGCAAGGCATAGGGCAACTTCTTATTATTCGGAATATCGACTCCAATTAAACGTGGCATAATTATTTATCCCTCACAAATATATAGTTTTTGAAAATCATTTTTTCAACAAAGTCAAGATTTCTGGTAAACTATCCGTAATAAGTACGGTATGTTCCCAATGAGCGGCCCAAGAGCCGTCAATGGTGCGAATGGTCCAACCATCGGAATCCGTAGAAATTTTTCCGCTTCCCAACGTAAACATCGGCTCAATTGCCAAGGTCATCCCTGACTTTAAAACAGGCCCTTGGCCCGCAACACCGTAGTTGGGAATCTGCGGATCCTCATGCATTTCGCAACCGATACCATGTCCGACCAATTCGCGTACAATACCCAACTTATTCTCATCCCCATAACGCTGGATGGCAGCCGAAATGTGACCTACCGTATTCCCGGCCCTTGCAGCATCAATTCCAGCCAGTAAAGCTTTGTAAGTCACATCAATCAAATGCTGCACTTCAAGCTTTATTGCGCCAATTGCAACTGTTCGCGTATTATCGCCGACAAACCCATCAACATGCATTGATAAATCAACACTAATAATATCACCATCCTGCAATATTTTTCTTTCCGACGGCAATCCATGAACAATTTCATCGTTGACGGACCAACAACCGTATCCCGAAAAAACTCGCTTTCCCGAACGAAACCCAAAAGTTGCACTCCTCACGCCATAGCGCTCCATTACGTTTTTTGCAAAATTATCCAGTTCGGCCGTAGAAATTCCGGCAGTAACATGATTGCACACCTCCTCCAAAACAGCCGCAGAAACTGCTCCAGCGTAACGCATCTTTTCAATTTCCTCAAGACTTTTTATGGGAATCATAGACAGCTATTTCAACAACAAACTTATAAAACCAATAATCAAAAGACACCCTAAAATTAAAAGTACTATTTTTATCTTTTTGCAAGATTCTACCAATTCAGCAAAACTAAATTTATTCTTAGTCCCACGTGTACGAACCTTTCCTTTTTGTAAGAATCCATCGTAATTGCGCTCCAATAGCTGCACTTCCATCTGTCGCATCGTGTCTAAGATCACACCCACCGTAATAAGTGTTCCCGTTCCGCCGAAAAACATCGAAATCGTATAAGGTATACCAAAATGAATCGAAATCAAATCTGGTAACAAAGCTACTATTGTCAAAAAAATCGCCCCCGCTAGGGTCAACCGCGTCATCGAAAAGTCGAGAAAATCTGCCGTATCATTTCCAGGACGCACACCAGGAATATAACCGCCATTTTTCTTCAAATCTTCCGCAATTTGCATGGGCTTGAACATGATCGAAACCCAAAAATAACTAAAACACAAAATCAATACGCCGTAAATAACATAAAACATTGTCGATCCGTGCATCAATGCATTTGCAATACGCGCACAAAACGGCACATTCCATGCTCCCGCAATGTAAGTAAAAATCTGCTGTGGAAACATAATCAGCGTACTCGCAAAAATAACCGGCATCACTCCCGCATAGTTAACTTTTAATGGTAAAAAAGAATTTTGTCCACCCATCATTTTACGGCCAACGACACGGCGTGCATATTGTACTGGAATTTTTCGCGTCGCCTGCGTCACCGCCACCATGCTATAAATCACAATCACTAATAGCACTAACATCAGCAATAAATGGGGCACACCCATTGTTGCCGATTCAGCTCCAATCGGTCGTGTAAACATCTCGACAACCTGCATCACTGCCCCTGGCAATGATGATAAAATACCCGCCGTAATCAAAAGCGATACGCCATTTCCAACGCCCAATTGCGTAATACGATCACCAAACCACGTCAAAATCATCGTACCAGCCGTTAAAATAATCGTCGAATTAAGTAAAAACCAACCGCGCCCCATCACCACTATATCACCATATACGGAGCGATCAAATCCGGGAAATATTTTCTCTGGATAATTCGAAAGTGCTAAGACTAATAATATTCCCTGAATCAAACAAATCACCAATGTCAAATAACGTGTATATTGTGCAATTCGCTGCCGACCATTTTGCTCCCGTTGAATGCGTGCAATGCTCGGCGCAACCGCTGCTAATAATTGTAAAATAATTGACGCACTGATATAGGGCATCACTCCTAGACCAAAAATTGCGCCCTTCAAAAACGCTCCGCCGGTGAACATGTTGTACATTCCGACAAGGCTACTCCCCGATCCTCGCTGCGTCATGAAAAAATCATGTAAAGGTTTAGGATCAAGACCGGGTAAAGGAATGCTCGCCCCTATGCGTGCAATAAACAACATAGAAAACGTAAAAACAATCTTATTACGCAATTCCTGTATCTTTAAACAATTTAAAAATGCTGAAAACATGTAATCTCACCCATTCGAAGCCAATTCAACGACAGAACCACCAGCCATTTCAATTTTCTGTTTCGCTGCCTTTGAAAATTTATCCGCAACAACCGTAACCGATTTTGTTAATTTTCCATTCCCTAAAATTTTCACCAATCCATCACGCTCCCTAATTATATTCGCCTCTGCCAATACATTTCGATCGATCGTACTGTGGCTTACAGCTAACTCTTCTAACGTATCGAGATTAATACCCATGAAACGAATTCTAGAAATACTATTACTAAAACCCCGCATCGGTAAACGACGGTAGTAAGGAATACCACAGCAACACGGTGCTGGACTGTACCCCGAACGCGCTTTGCCTCCCTTATGGCCACGCCCCGCCGTTCCACCTAGGCCACTGCCCTGACCACGACCACGCCGCCTAGCTGGGCGATTCGTACCCACTCGAATTAAATTATGTAATTTCATCGTAAATTTCTTTTTGTACCCGCTTCATTTCGTCATAACATTACCGCTTCCGGATATAAGTTTACCGGACATTCGAATTCCGTTGATTTCAACAGCACACCGCTCATACCCAATACCGCAAGCACTCAACATATACCGTTTCACTGAAAACTTTGTATATAATTTCACTGTAAACTCTCCTCCGTGTCAGCTTCTCCTCGCCGTAGCGCCATTACTTCCGAATACGAACGTAACTTACTCAATGCATCCAAAGTTGCATATACCATCGCAAAAGGATTACTCGATCCCATTGATTTCGATAACACATCGCTCACACCCAGCACCTCAAGTACTAGACGCACGCCACCTCCTGCCACTATACCCGTTCCCGGAGCTGCAGGCCGTAATATCACCAGTCCACCATCGGAAGCACCAACTACATCGTGAGGAATTGTATGGCCCGTAATCGGATAGCGTTGCAAACTTTTTTTCGCCTGTTCAACCGCCTTTTTTACTGCATCAGGCGTTTCTTTTGCTTTACCTAAGCCAATCCCAACACGCCCTGCACCATCCCCTACGACAACCAAAGCTGAAAAACTAAAACGGCGCCCACCTTTCACCACTTTGGCACAACGATTAATGAAAACAACCTTGTCCATCAAACGGTTGGCTTCGTTTTGTCGATCGGACTGCTTCGTTGTCCGTGACTGTCTATTAACTTCTAAACTAACATTATTCATAGAAACTAAAACCTTAGACCAACACTTCGTACCGAATCGGCAAAAGCTTTCACTTTGCCGTGATAGCGCTTCGTTCCTCGATCAAAAACGACATCAACAATTCCTGCCTTCAACGCTGCTTCACCAAAAATTCTACCAAAAACAACGGCACCCTCTGTATTGGCCTTCGCTTTTTGTATCTCATTTTCCGCAGCCGTCGATCGATAAACCAACGTTTTACCATGATCATCGTCAATGCACTGCGCGTAGATATGCTTCCCACTGAAATGCAAAGATAAACGAGGGCGGACAATGGTTCCGATTACGTTTTTACGAATTCGCTGGCGCCGTCTTTGTTTTACAATTTTTTTGTCATCAAAATTCATAATACCTTCCTATTTTGCGGATTTTTTGCCTTCCTTTCGCCGCACACGCTCGCCTATGATACGCACCCCCTTGCCTTTATAGGGCTCTACCGGATAAAATCGCTTGATATCCGCCGCCACTTTTCCGACTAAAAATTTATCTGCACCTTCAATACGAATTGCCGTACCATCCTTCACCGCCACTTTAATATTCTCAGGAACAGGATAGAGCACGGGATGCGAATATCCTAACGCTAAATCTAAAACATCTCCCTTTAAAATAGCTTTAAATCCAACACCCTGAATTTCCAAATTTTTCACATATGGCTTCTGCACTCCATTTACCATATTGTTAATAATAGCACGAACTGTGCCGTGCATTGCAGCAGCATGGCGGGAATCATCCTTCGGAAAAACTTCGATAATACTCCCGTCAAATTTGATTTCAACCGCATCGCTGAAGGATTGCGACACTGTCCCCGCCGCACCGCTCACGGAAACGCTTCCATCCGCCATCGTAACCTTGACCGTACCGGGAATGGTTATGGGTAACTTTCCTATTCTACTCATAATTTTCTCCTACCAAACTTTACACAACAATTCACCACCCACATGATTATGTTTCGCATCACTGCCTGACAAAATCCCCTTCGACGTCGTCAAAATACATATTCCCAAATTATTATACACATTCGGAATCTCATCGCAACTACAATACAGACGGCAGCCGGGACGACTGCAGCGAACCACACCGGTGATCGCTGGTACACCACGAACGTATTTCAATTGTAAAGAAATTTCCTTCACCCCCGGACGGATTTCACTAACAGAATAACCCCGAATAAAACCGTTTTTCTTTAAAACACCTGCCAAATCAACTCTAATATTCGAAGCACATACCGAACAATTTTGCTTTTTCGCCGTACTTGCATTGCGAATAACTGTCAAAAAATCTCCAATCGTATCCATTATTTTACCACGAAGCCTTTGTTACACCGGGAATTTTACCAAAAGAAACTAATTCGCGAAGTTGAATCCTCGAAACTCCAAACTTGCGATAGTAGGCACGCCCTCTACCCGTAATAGCACAACGATTACGCACGCGCACCGGAGATGAATCGCGAGGTAACTTAGCTAACTTACGACTTGCCTCAAAGAAATCCGCATCTGTTGTTTTGGGATTTTTCAAAATCTTTTTCAAAGTATCACGTCGAGCCGCAAACTTCGCGACAAGCGCACGTCTTTTTTCGTTTCTCTTAACTACGGAAATTTTCGCCATAATACACCAAATTAAGTACTCTTCTTTCTAAACGGAACCCCTAACAGTCGCAATAAATCACGTCCCTCTTCATCCGTATTCGCCGACGTGACAAATGTAATATCCATCCCAATGATTCTTCGTTCCTTACCAATGGATACCTCTGGAAAAATAGTGTGATCGACTATACCCAACGTGTAATTGCCTCGACCATCAAATTTATTCGAAACACCACGAAAATCACGGACAGCCGGCAATGCAATCGAAACTAATTTATAAAAAAAATTATACATACTATTCCCTCTTAATGTCACCTTAATCCCGTTCGGCATTCCTTTACGTAACTTAAAATTCGAAATACTTTTTTTCGCCTTAACAATGATCGGTTTTTGGCAACAAATCGCGCCAATATCCCGTTCAACCTCGGCAATAAAATTCTTATCCCAGTCTGCCCCAATGGCCGAATTGACAACAATTTTTTCCAAATACGGAATTAAATGCCTATTCCCATACCCGTGAAGCTTCGCCAACTCCGGCAATACCGCTAACGAATAATATTCTCTTAAAACTGATTTTTTCATTTTTGCTTTCATTTGAGATCGAAACCCACGGTAACTCCCAAAAAACCTAAAATTTATTAATTCCTTCTCCTCTCAAAATCAACAACCTTCATAACATTGGAGTAATGAATACTACTTTCACATTCAATCTCTCCACCTTCAGGATGGTTTTGACTTTTTTTTAGATATCTTTTTCGCAAACCTACCCCTTCAACAATAACTCGGCACGAATCGCGTAAAACCTCTAAAACTTTCCCACGATTCCCTCGGTGTGAACCGGAAATAACAACCACTTCATCATTCTTCTTGATCTTATATTTCATAAAACCTCCGGCGCTAAGGAAATAATTTTCATAAAATTTTTCTGTCGCAATTCCCGAGCAACGGGACCAAAAATACGACTACCTTTCGGATTTTTTTTGTCATCAATAATCACACAAGCATTACGATCGAAACGTAGATAACTTCCGTCTTCCCGCGCAATCGGCGCCGTCGTTCGAACAATTACTGCCCGAGCTACACTTCCCTTTTTTACCACCGCCTCGGGAATACTGTGCTTAATCGCAACTACGATGATGTCCCCCACTCCAGCCGTACGCGTATTCTGCCCGAGACGACGAATCATCATCGCCTTTTTGGCACCCGTATTGTCCGCGACATCTAATATACTCTGCTGCTGCAACATAAAAACTCCTACTCCGAAACAGGCATCCGCTCCACAATGCGTACTACACGCCAACGCTTCAAATTACTCAGTGGCCGCGTTTCCATAATCTCAACTTTGTCTCCTACACAACATTCATTTTTTTCATCGTGCACATGCAAAACCGTTCTTCGCCTGATCTCCTTGCGATAAAGTGCATGAGGTACTTTATAAACATAAACCACCTTCAGACTTTTATCGCCCGAACGCCCAACTACAACACCCTGTAAACTTTTCCTAAAACTTCGCTGCTTCATGGCTAGTACACTTTTACTTATTACAATTTTTGCAAGTTTTTTGTCGCAAAAAAGTTTTAATTTTTGCGATCTGTTTCCTCAATACAGCAATCATGTGTGGTTTATCGAGACGCGAAGAACATTTTCGCATGCGCAAATTGAAAAGCGACTGCTCCGCCTCTTTCAACCCATGTACCAACTCCTGCGGCAATTTTTCTTTAAAATTTTCCATACTAATACTGCTCCAACTCTTCACGACTAACAAAACGACAACGAAACGGCAACTTGAAGTCTGCCAAACGGAAAGCTTCGCGAGCCAAAGTTAAAGACACACCTGCCAATTCGAAAAGAATAGTACCCGGCTTTATCGCCGCCGCCCAATATTCAACGGCACCTTTTCCTTTTCCCATACGCGTTTCTGCGGGCTTTTTCGTTACCGGTATATGCGGAAAAATACGAACCCATAGCTTACCTTTTCTTTTTAAATGACGCGAAATCGCTACACGAGCAGCCTCAATTTGCGACGCAGACATACTGCCGCGATCCAAAGACTGAATTCCACAATCACCAAATGCCAAAAAATCGCCTCCCTTCGCATTGCCGCGATTACGCCCTTTTTGAACCTTTCTGTATTTCGTTCGCGCCGGAGATAACTTACTCATAGTCTCATTCTTTCCCTAAACCTTAACGTTGTCCTGACGACAAACCCAACATTTCACACCAATTTTTCCGTAAACCGTACTAGCTTCGGAAAATCCATAGTCAATATTCTCTTTCAAAGTGTGCAAAGGAACACGGCCAGCACGCTGCGATTCCGAACGAGCAATTTCCGTTCCACCTAAACGCCCCGCACACTGAACTTTTATACCATCTGCTCCTAAACTCATCGCCGATTGGATCGCCTTTTTCATCGCGCGGCGAAAAGAAATTCGACGCTCTAATTGTACGGAAATATTCTCCGAAATCAATTGTGCTACCAAATCCGGCTTACGAATCTCCTGAATGTCCACCAAAACTTCTCGGCCAATTAATCGCTTTAAATCACCACACAAAATTTCAAGTTCTTGCCCCTTGCGACCAATAATAACTCCCGGACGGGGTGTAAAAATTTTAATGCGTACACGCCCTCCAGCTCGCTCAATGAAAATTTCAGAAAAAGATGCAAAAGATAATCTTTTCCTCAGAAAAGAACGCATTTCATAGTCCTCTTTCAAAAATAATGGATAATTCTTTTTCGTTGCATACCAACGGGAACTCCAATTCCGACGAATCCCCAAACGTAGCCCTATAGGATTTACTTTCTGTCCCATAATTTATCCTAAATAATCAGTTAATACTATTTTTATATGACTCGTACGCTTTTTTATCGGATGAGCTGACCCACGCGATGCCGGAACAAAACGCTTAAATGCTATGCCCTGCTCCGCTACCGCCTCCTTTACCGTCAAAACCTCGGAACGCACTCCTCGACAAACTGCATTCGCAATCGCACTCGATAAAGTTTTTTCAACAAAACGCGCCGACTTCCGCGGTATAAATTTCAGAAGCTGAACCGCTTCATTTGCATTTTTACCCGCAATAACACGCGTAATATCGCGAACTTTTTTATCGGACATGTGAACGTATTTTGATAAAGCTCTAACTTCCATTTTACTTTTGCGTATGAGGGTTATGACTCTTAAACGTACGAGTCGGAGAAAACTCTCCCAACTTGTGTCCAACCATATTTTCAGTTATGTAAACGTCAATAAATGATTTTCCATTGTGAACCTGAAAATTTAATCCGACAAAATCCGGTGTAATCGTTGAACGACGCGACCACGTTTTAATCGGTTTGCGACTATCCATAGCCTGCGCCACATCAACCTTATCCATTAAATGGGGATCTACAAAAAAACCTTTCTTAGCGGAACGCGCCATACACTTACCCTTTCTTTACCTTTCTGCCGTTTCTTCTCACTAAAATCATGCGATTCGACTTCTGGGAACGCTTGCGCGTCGGATAGCCCTTCGCGAGCTGTCCCCACGGAGAAACCGGATGGCCACCTCCAGAAGTCCGACCTTCGCCACCACCCATGGGATGATCCACAGGATTCATAACCACACCGCGTACACGCGGACGCCGCCCTAGCCAACGGTTGCGTCCTGCTTTTCCTAACGATTGCTTACCGTGATCACCATTCCCGACCTGCCCTATGGTAGCACGACACTTTGGATTCAGTAAACGCACCTCACCGCTCGGCATCTTTATCGTCACATAGCCATTGTCGAACGCTATAATTTGCGCCCCCATTCCCGCGCCACGCGCAATCGCAGCCCCGTGACCCGGCTCAATCTCTATGCAATGCACAAAAACACCAGCTGGTATCAGAGCCAATGGCAAAGACATCCCAACGGAAAAGTCCCGAGGCGTCGCATTTAAACTTACCACTTGACTGCCTACACCTAATCCACGAGGCGCTAAAATATAACGCTTCTCTCCATCGGCATAATATAATAAAGCAATATCAGCCGAACGATTAGGATCATACTCAATACGCTCTACTGTCGCCGGAACATCAAGCTTGTCGCGAAAAAAATCGATAATACGAATGAGCCGTTTATGGCCACCACCTCGCCGACGTGACGTAATGCGTCCATAGCAATTCCTGCCCTTACAGCGGTGCTGACTCACAATTAAGGAACTTTCTGGAGCTCCTTTCCATAGCTCGCGCTTATTAAGCGCCAGAAATCGTTGCGTCGATGTCTTTGGATTATGTTGAACAATGACCATTTGTTATCCTATTTTAAATCATTTCTATTTTATCACCCGCTTGAAGCGTAACAATTGCAATTTTGCGCCTCGGCGTCGTACCATAGGCACCACGTTTCATACGATTTCTCCTCATTTTTCCATCGCGACGAATAATATTCACCGACCGGACTTTTACATTAAATCCAGACTGTACAGCTTCCGCAATACTCCCTTTCGTACTCCTAAGGCCAACATCGAACACATACTGATTGCAAGTCGAACCCAACGCCGTAAATTTTTCCGTATAACAAATTCCTTTTAAAATATCGCCCTCCATAACAATCTATCTCACTCGATTTAATAACTGCTCAAAACCCGCTTCGCTGACAAGAAAACGGTCGTAACTCTTTAGATCCAATGCATTAACAGAAGCTGCATCAATTGTAAAAATTCTCTTCATATTTCTTGCCGCCAAAATTAGCGAATCCTCAAAACAAACATCGATCATTAACACGTTTCCAGTTGGAAAAATTTTTTCCATAAATGCTAAAAATTCTTTTGTTTTTCGCAATTTAGTCGAAAAATTATCAATCACCGATACCAACAACTCCTCGGAACAATCGTAAAGCGACCGCGCTAAGGCTAATTTTTTTACTTTTTTATTTACTTTTTTACTATAATCACGGGGATGAGGACCAAAAACAATACCGCCACCGGGCATCAATGGACTTCGATTTGAACCTCGACGAGCCCGTCCAGTCCCTTTTTGCCGAAAAGGCTTTTTACCGCCACCACTCACATCGGAACGCGTTTTCGTCGAAGCATTTCCTTGACGCATATTTGCCCGCAGTGCCTCAATCGTAAATTTCACAGCAGCAATACCGCGATCCTCCTCGAAAACAGGAATATTGTACTCGCGATCCTCCAAAAAGATACCCGCTTGATTATAAATCTTTAATTTCATCTTCCACCTCTCCTATTTGATCTTCTTGGCCTTGCGCAATACGACTAACCCACCATTTGATCCAGGAAAACTTCCCCGCAATAATAGTAACCCTTTGTCTGCAATCAAATCAACTATTTTTAAATTCTGTATAGTCCGCATGCAACAACCATCATGCCCTGGCATCTTACGTCCTTTGTAAACATGCCCAGGCCATTGGCGGCAACCATAGGATCCACCACGCCGATGGAACATCGAACCGTGTGAAGCAGGACCACCTCCAAATCCATAGCGCTTCATCACACCTTGAAATCCCTTTCCTTTCGTCCGGCCAATAACATCAATTAACTCTCCCACCTGAAATATCGAAAAATCGATAGGATCACCAATCTTATAGCCACTTACATCTTCCGTACGAAATTCTTTTAACCCTTCGCAGGACTTCAATTTCGCCTTTTTGATATGTCCCAATATCGAATTAGAAATGTTTTTGGCTTTCCGCTGACCATAGGCCAATTGAACCGCATCATAACCATCATCTTTATCCGCTGCTTTCAACTGTGTAACCGCACAGGGAACAGCCTCTACAACCGTAATTGGAATAAGACACCGACTCTCGTCAAAAATCTGCGTCATTCCAACCTTCTTTCCTAATACTATTCTATTGTCTCTCATAACCCCAAGCAGCCGACCTAATGAAATACCTGCATTAGTCAGTTCTTTCTCTTTAAAAAATCCATTCTGTCAAGAATATTTTAAAATTAAACATTAATTAAAATCTCAACTCCAGCCGACAAGTTTAATCGACGCAATGCATCAATCGTATCCGCCGTTGGCTCATGAATATCAATCAAGCGATCGTGTTCCCGCAACTCAAATTGATCCATCGACTTTTTATCGACATGGGGCGAACGATTCACCGTGAAACGCTCCTTCCGCGTCGGTAACGGCACAGGCCCAATAACACGCGCCCCGGAACGCTTCGCCGTATCCACAATCTCCACTGCTGATTGATCCACTAACCGGTGATCGAAACTCTTTAGCTTTATTCTAATTCTCTGTGCCATAACAACTTTTCTAAATTTTATGAACGTGCTGCCGCACGACTCGATGTCTCCACAATTTGCTGTAGTAAACTCGCCGGAACTTGTTCGAAATGAGAAGGTTCCATCGAATAACTCGCCCGCCCTTTCGTCAGCGAACGCACATCCGTCGCATAGCCAAACATCATTTCCAATGGCACAAAAGCCATAATATTCGCCAATGTACCTTTACTTTCCATGCTTTGAATTTGCCCACGGCGACGATTTAAATCGCCAATTACATCGCCCTGATACTCCTCCGGCGTTGAAACTTCAACCTTCATAATTGGTTCAAGAAGAATCGCTCCAGCCTTCTTCATCGCATCCTTAAAAGCAAAAATACCAGCCATCCTAAATGCCATTTCTGAAGAATCAACTTCATGAAAACTGCCATCCACAATACGTGCACAAAAATCGACGACGGGATACCCTGCCACAACGCCATTATTCGCCCCTTCCAAAATACCTTCCTGAGTCGGCTTAATGTACTCCTTGGGAATCACACCGCCAACAATCTCATTTTCCACGGAAACGCCTTCACTCCGATTCATTGGCTCAAGTTTAATTACCGCGTGACCATATTGCCCACGACCACCGGATTGACGAATAAATTTTCCTTCACCCATCGCTTCACTTGTAATCGTTTCACGATAGGCAATCTGCGGACGCCCAGCCGTTGCATCAACATTAAACTCACGAAATAAACGATCGCGGATAATATCCAAATGCAATTCACCCATTCCAGCAATCAAAGTCTGACCCGTTTCCGGATTCGTCGTCACCTTAAAAGTTGGATCCTCTTCCGCCAAACTCTGTAGGCCAAATGCTAATTTTTCCTGATCTGCCTTCGATTTCGGCTCAATAGACATGCTAATAACTGGCTCAGGGAATGTAGGGGGCTCCAAAATTCCTTCGAATGAACGATCGCATAGCGTATCCCCCGTCGCCACACCTTTCACTCCAATAAGTGCACAAATATCTCCGGAATACGCAATATCGATATCCTCCCGATCATTGGCCTTCATAATCATGAGACGACTCACACGCTCCGTTTTGCGTGTGCGCGGGTTATAAACGGTATCGCCTTTTTTGAGCTGCCCACTATAAACGCGGCAAAATACCAACTTCCCCACATAGGGATCACTCATCAATTTAAATCCCAATGCCGTCATTTTTTCACTATCATTGGGACGAATTTCAATTATGCCACCATCATCCGCAAAAGCTTTTGTCGGCGGCAAATCAATCGGAGAAGGCAAAAAATCAACTACCGCATCGAGTAACATTTGAACACCCTTTTTCTTAAAAGCACTACCCGGGATCACTCCAACAAAATCCATCGACAGCGTCGCCTTACGTACCGCTGCACGAATCATATCCTGCGAAATTTCTCCGCCACTCAAATATTTTTCCGCCAACCCATCATCGTAATCCGCCAAAGCTTCTATAAGCGATTCATGATATTTTTCCGCCTGCTTCTGATAATTCTCCGGAATATCAACCGTATCAAATTTTTCTCCCAATGGATCTTTGCTATCATAAACATAGGCCTTCATGATCACCAAATCAATCAGGCCCTCAAATTTTTCTTCTGCACCTATATTTAAATAGAGAGGATGCGCGTTTTTTCCTAATTTTGTCCGAATACTCTCAATGGCACCCAGGAAATCCGCCCCCGTACGATCCATTTTGTTGATAAATGCAATGCGCGGTACGCTATATTTGTCCATCTGCCGCCAAACTGTTTCCGATTGTGGCTGCACCCCAGCCACCGCACAAAACACACCTACGGCACCATCTAGCACACGCAGTGAACGCTCTACCTCCGCCGTAAAATCGACATGTCCCGGCGTATCAATTAGATTAATCTGATGGTTAATTCCTGCAAATAATCCAACCTTTGTCCTCCATCCACAACTAATTGCCGCAGATGTAATTGTAATCCCACGCTCCCGCTCCTGCTCCATCCAATCGGTCACCGCTGTTCCATCATGAACCTCACCCATCTTATGAACGACACCCGCATAATACAAAATACGTTCCGTTGTCGTTGTTTTTCCTGCATCGATGTGCGCTGCAATACCGATATTGCGCGTGTATTCTAAAGGACTTTTCCGGTGAGAAGAGTTTGCCGCTGAAATTTTTCTATCGTTTGCCATATTCCGCCGCTTTTGTAAATTTTACCAAACAAAGTGTGCAAAAGCTCGGTTTGCCTGCGCCATGCGATGCATCTCCAGCTTCTTCTTCACCACATTACCCGTATTATTATAGGCATCAATAATTTCTTGCCCTAGGGCTTCCCGCATCGCCTTTCCCTTCCGCGACTTTGCCGCCTCAATGAGCCAGCGAAATACTAAACTCTGCTGGCGAATATACGGAACTTCTACCGGAACTTGATAGGTCGCCCCACCGACGCGACGACTTTTTACCTCCACCTTTGGACGCGCATTCTCCAATACCACTAATAAAAGCTCCACCGGATCCCCTTTTGCCAATTCCTCACTCGCCTTCTCAATGGCACCATACACGATTGAGCACGCTAAGGAACGCTTCCCACGCTCCATCACAATACTCACCAGCTGCCCGATTAACGAACTATTAAACCTCGGATCTTTTACAAATTCTCGCCTTTCAGCCCTTCTACGACGCGACATATATTCCTTTCATTTATTTTTTACCAGCCTTAGGGCGTTTTACGCCATATTTCGAACGACTCCGACGACGTTTCTCCACTCCCAAACAATCCAAAGCCCCTCGAACAATGTGATAACGCACCCCCGGCAAATCTTTTACGCGTCCGCCGCGCACCAATACGATACTATGCTCTTGCAAACTATGTCCCTCATCGGGAATGTAAGCAATTACCTCAATTCCACTGGTCAGGCGCACCTTTGCCACCTTACGGATAGCCGAATTGGGCTTTTTTGGTGTACGCGTCATGACCTGCACACATACTCCCCGCCTAAACGGATTCGCACGCAACGCCGGCGCCTTAGATTTTACAACCACATTTACACGTGGCGACTTCACTAACTGATTAATGGTAGGCATCAGAATTTTATTAGTTCAATTTCCCTCTAAACTATGATTAAAGTTCTCCGAATCAAGTCTTATTTTAAAATTTTTATCAACCATTTTAATCCTCCATTGTCGCAGCCATTTCATGTTCAGGATTCGGCGCATCATGAACTAATTTTTGCATCACAATAAGCTCTTCGTTTCCATCGGAAAATATTTGAAGCTTTAACCGGCGGTAGGACGGCAATCCGCTTCCTGCAGGAATAAGATGCCCCATAATTACATTTTCCTTAAATCCACGCAGCCCATCCACTTTACCAAGCGTCGCCGCATCCGTTAAAACTTTCGTCGTTTCCTGGAACGATGCCGCCGAAATAAAACTTTCCGTCTCCAGCGAAGACTTCGTAATCCCTAGTAAAATAGGCTCAGCCTCTGCCGGCTTTCCGCCAGCCTCAATAATTTCCTCATTCGCTATCAAAAATTGATCTTTCTCAATCTGTTCGCCCCAGAAGAAATCTGAATCACCCGGATCTGTAATGCGTACCTTACGTAACATCCGCGCTACAATAATTTCGATATGCTTATCATTAATCGTCACACCTTGTATCCGATAAACCTTTTGAACCTCCGAAATTAAATACTCCTGTACCGCAGCAGTTCCCAATATATTTAAAATTTCATGGGGATCGGCCACTCCTTCTGTCAAATTCTGACCGCGATTAACAAAATCGCCTTCATGAACCACTAAATGAATACCGTGAGGAATAAGATGTTCTTCACGGCGCTCCGTCTCCGTATCTGTCACCCAAATACGTTTTTTATTGCGAATCATCCCGCCAAATGAAATGATACCATCAATTTTCGCCATTTCCGCCGCTTCTTTCGGACGACGTGCTTCAAATAATTCCGCCACCCGCGGCAATCCACCGGTAATATCCTGTGTTTTAGAAGCCGAACGCGGCGTTTTCGCCAATAGTGACCCTCCTAAAATTTGATTGCCATCGTCGACTAAAATTTGCGCTCCTGTCGGAATGGGATAGATAGCAATAACACGTTCCTCATCATTTTCTTGAGCAACAATCTCAATCGTCGGATTCAATTCCTCCTTATGCTCAATAACGACCGTCGTAATACGCCCACTAGCTTCATCGATATCCCGCTTAATCGTAATGCCAGAAATGATATCCTTAAATTGTACACGTCCGGAAAATTCAGCAATAATTGGCGCACTATGAGGATCCCATGCCGCTAATAATTCATCTTTTTTTACCATCGCTCCATCGGCTTGCAAAAGTACTGTTCCTGGAACAATGCTATAACTTTCAATCTCACGGCCATTCATATCATTAAGAATAAGGCGTCCCGTTCGATTCAAAACAATACTCGCACCATCCGCAGTCCAAACAAGCCGCAAATTCTCCTGGCGAATAATACCACCCATCTTTGCGCGATGTTCGGGAGCTTTTAATACCTGACTCGCTACGCCACCGATATGAAATATGCGCATCGTCAGCTGTGTTCCGGGCTCGCCAATTGACTGCGCCGCAATAATACCCACCGCTGATCCACAGGCTACCATACTGTTCGTCGCTGGATCAATGCCATAGGCAATGGCCGGAATACCATTATCCTTCATACTAGTCAATGGCGACAAAATTTTCACACGCTCAATTCCAGCCTCATCGATTTTTTTAGCAACATCCGCCGTAATTAGACTACCGGAGGCTACCAATACCTCCTCCGCATTCATTGGATTGCGCACGTCTTCCGCAGCACAACGACCAATAATACGCTCCTGCAAACTGATAATTTCCTCGTCGCCATCCATAACTGCCTGCTTCCAAATACCATTGCGACAACCATCATCCTCACAGGAAACAATGCAATCCATCGCCACATCGCACAGCTTGCGCGTCATATACCCAGCATCAGCTGTCTTTAATGCCATATCGGCAAGACCTTTGCGCGCACCATGCGTCGAAATAAAATACTCCAAAACGGATAATCCTTCGCGAAATGATGATAGAATCGGCCGTTCAATAATCTCACCGGACGGCTTAGCCATTAGCCCACGCATGCCACACAATTGACGGACCTGTTGACGATTACCGCGTGCTCCAGAATCCATCATCAAATAAACAGGATTAATATAATCCTTTTCATCATTTCTCATGAGACGATCAAATGCAACCTGCGCAACCTCATCCGTAGCATTGGTCCAAATGTCGATAATTTTATTGGAACGCTCACCGGAGGTAATAATTCCTCTTTGAAATTGATTATCAATTTCTTCCACTTTTTGCCGCGCTTCGGTAATAATATTCCGTTTCTCCAGAGGCACAATCATGTCATCGACACCAATGGAAAGTCCCGCTTTCATCGCGGTGTAAAACCCAAGATTTTTGAGTCGATCTAACATCTGTACCGCTTCCTTTTGGCCGACAATTTTGTAGGTTCCCATAATCAAATCCCCTAGCATACCTTTCCCAATGGAAAAATTAATAAATCCTAGCGAACGCGGAAAAATTTGATTAAAAATAACACGCCCAACCGTCGTTTTAATAACTCGATCTTTGCAATTGCCATAGCGTGTAACACGGCCATAGTCCGGATTTGCAAGATAAACCCAATCCTGCTTTGTGACAACACCCTGAGCCTCTGCCATTAAAACTTCCTCAACGCTGCCCATTAGCGGAATTCGTCCCTCCTTCAGCTTCGGTTCATAGGTCAAGTAATAAACGCCTAGGATAATATCCTGAGATGGCGTCAAAATCGGCTTACCACTCGACGGCGAAAACATATTCTGCGTCGCCATCATCAGTAACTTGCACTCCATAACCGCTTCGATCGATAGCGGAACATGCACAGCCATCTGATCACCATCGAAATCGGCATTAAATGGTGTACAAACTAAAGGATGCAAACGAATCGCTTCTCCCTCGATTAAAATAGGTTCAAATGCCTGAATTGACAAGCGATGCAATGTCGGTGCACGGTTGAGTAAAATAGGATGTTCCCGTGTCACTTCTTCCAAAATATCCCATACCTCAGGATCTTGACGTTCGATCATTTTACGCGCACTACGTACCGTATGCACGAAATCCAATTCTTTTAAACGACGAATAATAAACGGTTCAAAAAGAACGAGCGCCATTTTCTTCGGTAAACCACATTGGTGCAACTTCAATTCCGGACCAATAACAATGACGGAACGACCACTATAGTCGACGCGTTTCCCTAACAAATTTTGACGGAAACGTCCCTGCTTTCCTTTGAGCATATCGCCCAAAGATTTCAATGGACGATTACCTGCACCAAGTACCGCTTTTCCATGGCGCCCATTATCAAACAATGCATCGACCGCCTCCTGTAACATGCGCATCTCATTGTGCACAATTACATCCGGCGTTTTTAGTTGCATCAAACTTTTTAAACGATTATTACGATTAATCACCCGACGATATAAGTCATTCAAATCACTCGTCGCAAACCGCCCACCATCCAACGGAACCAATGGGCGTAAATCTGGAGGTAATACGGGTAGTGCTTCCAAAACCATCCATTCTGGCCGAGATCCCGAACGCAAAAATCCGGAAACCATTTTAAGGCGTTTGGCTAATTTTTTCTTCATTTGCTTAGCATTGGTCGCATACATTTCCTCTTGAATATTATAGACCATTTCTTCGAGATCCATTTCGGAAAGAATTTCGCGGATTGCAATAGCACCCATCTTTGCCGTGAAAGCATCGTCGCCGTATTCGCTACGCAACATCTCATATTCCTGCTCCTGTAAAAGCTGACATCTTTTCAAAGGAGTCGATCCCGGATCCGTCACCATGTGACTCTCATAGTAGATGATCTTTTCAATATCACGAACCGGTATGTCTAAAAATAAACCCAAACGACTGGGCAAGCTTTTTAGAAACCAAATATGCGCAATGGGCACCGCTAACTCCACATGCCCCATACTCTCGCGACGTGCCCGAGAAAGTGTAACCTCAACGCCACAGCGATCACAGACAACTCCCTTATATTTGATGCGCTTATATTTTCCGCAGGCACACTCGTAGTCCTTAACCGGTCCGAAAATTCTTTGACAAAATAATCCACCCGGTTCTGGCTTGAACGTGCGATAATTGATCGTTTCAGGATTTTTTACTTCTCCTCTCGACCAAGAACGAATTGCATCCGGTGATGCTATCGAAATCGCAACCGTATCAAACTCATTATCTTGATCAAACCCTAAAAATTCCTTTACCGCTTCCGTACTCATTTTAAATTTTCCTTACTCCGCAAATATTTCATCGTGTTCCAACCGAATATCGAGACACAAACTTTGAATTTCTTTCATCAAAACGTTAAAAGATTGAGGTACACCCGTTTCCAAAGAACGATCACCCTTAACCAAGGATTCATAGGCTTTCGTCCGCCCTTGAACATCGTCGGACTTAATGGTCAACATTTCCTGCAATGTATATGCCGCACCATAGGCTTCAAGCGCCCAAACTTCCATTTCTCCGAAACGCTGTCCACCGTATTGAGCCTTTCCTCCCAAGGGTTGTTGTGTCACTAAACTATAGGGACCTACCGCACGCGCATGAATTTTATCGGCAACCAAGTGATTGAGCTTCATCATATAAATATATCCGACGACCACCTCTTGGTCAAAACGCTCTCCAGTTCTACCATCATAGAGCACACTTTTTCCATTTTCCGGAAGATTTGCTTTTTTTAAGTATTCTCGAATTTGCTGCTCTGGCACACCATCAAAAACCGGTGTTGCCACCTTAATTCCTAATTTTTCGCAGGCCCAACCGAGATGTGTTTCCAAAACTTGCCCCACATTCATTCGACTCGGCACACCCAAAGGATTTAAAATAATGTCGACCGACGTTCCATCTGGTAAAAACGGCATATCCTCACATGGAACAATCTTCGAAACCACACCCTTATTGCCATGGCGCCCAGCCATTTTGTCACCGATGTGAATTTTACGCTTATTGGCTACGTACACTTTCACATTTTTAATGATACCCGTATCATCGATGTCCCCCGCTTCAATCGCTTCCACTCTCTGAACGCGTTCTCTTTCGAGGTCGATAAATTTTTGACGATAGGCATCAATAATTTCCAAAATACGATTCCTTACTGGCGAAGCAGGAATGTCCAACGTATCAAAACAAGCTGCAATTCGACGTAGCAATGTTTTTGTAATTTTACGATTTGCCGGAATAATAATTTCCCCTGTGTCTCCATTGGAGATATCGAGCGGAATTTTTTCCCCCAACAGAATACTTGAAAGGGATTCCGTCAAATCATCCTGTAATTTTTCCAGTTGCCCTCGAAATTCTTCATTAGCTTTTTTAACGCGACGGCGCAGATCCGCCTCGGAAACTTCTTCCCTTTCCCCGTTGATACTACCGGAAAATTTAACATCCATCACAATGCCTTCACAACCCGGTGGCACCAGGAGCGATGTATCTTTCACATCCGCCGCCTTTTCACCAAAAATCGCCCGTAATAATTTTTCTTCCGGAGCCAGATCCGATTCACTTTTTGGTGTAATTTTTCCAACCAAAATGTCGCCCGCTTTTACTTCTGCTCCAACGCGAACGATACCATCGCGATTCAAATTTTTTAACGCTTCATCGCCCACATTCGGAATATCTCGAGTAATTTCTTCGGCACCTAGTTTTGTATCGCGCGCAACAATTTCAAATTCTTCGATATGAACGGATGTAAATACATCTTCTTTCACCAGCCGATCGCTTAGAATAATCGCATCCTGAAAATTATAACCATTCCAAGGCATAAATGCGACCAAAACATTACGCCCCAAGGCCAACTCTCCCTGATCTGTTCCAGCTCCATCGGCCAATGACTCCCCCTCCTTGATCACCTGACCTTTTTTTACGATCGGGTGTTGATTAAAGCAAGTAGCCGAATTGGAACGAATAAATTTGCGCAAATTGTAAATATGAATACCGGCCGAAGGATTTCCTCTAGGATCCAGTTTTTTTGGCATGGAACCATCCCTTGTCACCACAATGCGCGTAGCATCAACCGAAGCCACAATACCGTCCTCCACCGCGGAAACGACATTTTTTGAATCAACCGCAACTTTTCGCTCCAATCCCGTTCCTACGAGCGGAGCTTCCGGCGATAATAATGGCACACCCTGTCGCTGCATATTCGCTCCCATCAATGCCCGCGAAGTATCATCATGTTCTAAAAACGGTATCAAACCTGCCGCAACGGAAATAACTTGTTTGGGAGAAACATCCATGTAATCCACCTTCGATGGTTCAACTTCCAAAATCATATCCCGTTGGCGTACAACAACATTCCCTAGGAGATTACCATTGGCATCCATCTCCGAGTTGGCCTGCGCAATCATACAGTTTCCCTCATCGGTCGCATCCAAGTATACCACTTCGCCGGTTACACACCCATTCTTTACGATGCGATAGGGCGTTTCAATGAACCCAAATTCATTGACACGTGCGAATGTGCTCAAAGAATTAATAAGACCAATATTGGGACCTTCTGGAGTCTCAATTGGACAAATACGACCATAGTGAGACGAATGAACATCGCGCACCTCGAAACTTGCACGCTCACGACTTAGACCACCCGGACCAAGCGCCGAAAGTCTTCGTTTGTGTGCTAATTCCGATAACGGATTGATCTGATCCATAAATTGCGATAGTTGACTGCGCGCAAAAAAATCGCGCACTGAACTCATAAAAATTTTCGGATTAACTAATTTCTGCGGAATAATTGTATCCACGCTATTATCAAAGAGTGCCATACGTTCGCGAATTAGTCGTTCCATTTTTCCCAAACCGGCACGGCACTGATTGACCAGTAACTCTCCAACATTGCGTATGCGTCGATTGCCGAGATGATCGATATCGTCGATATACTCTTCCCCTTTGCGTAAACGACATAAAAATTCTGTCGCCGCAACAATATCTACCGTATCGATGAGGCGATCATCGATATCCTTATTAAGCTTCAGGCGCTGATTCAATTTTCTTCGTCCAACGCGACCCAAATCGTAGCGTTTTCGTTCTAAAAATAAACGCGACATCATCCCCGCAGCATTATTAGCCATCACCGGTTCCCCGGGACGCAAACGTTTGTAAATTTCTCGCAATGCATCTTCTGTATTTTTTGCGGGATCTTTTTTTAGCGTACGAACCAATAACCCATCATCAGACGATACATTAACCACATCCAAGTGCTCAATTCCAGCAGCCTCAAAGGCCTGAAGCAATCCTTTCGAAAGCGATTCATGGGCACGAACCAAAACAATGCCCTCCTTCGCATCGACAACATCATCAACTAAAATATAATTAGCAAGATTCGCATCTGCTCTAAATGAAGAGACTTTCTTATTTTCTATCTTATAAAATAAACTCAAAATTTCCTGATCGGAACTATTACCAAATGCTCGCAGTAAAGTCGTTAATAAAAATTTTCTGCGGCGACGACGGCGATCCAAATACACATACAACAAATCATTGAGATCAAATTGAACTTCGAGCCACGTACCGCGGTCAGGTATGATTCTGAACGCATGGAGCACTTTTCCGCTAGCATGAACCGTTTCCTCAAAACAAACCCCAGGCGAACGGTGTAGCTGACTTACAACGACGCGTTCCGCACCATTGATCACAAAAGAACCACGCTTCCCCATGATCGGAAATTCGCCAAAATAGATCTCTTCTTCTCGCATTTCTCCTTCTTCGCATAGCCGAAGTGTAACGTACAACGAACTCGCATAGGTCGTTCCATCGCAGATGCAATAATCTTCACTGTGACGCGGATCACAAATGCGGTAGGAAACATACTCCAGCCGACATTTTCCATCGTAACTTTCAATGGGGAAAAAATCGCGAAAAGCACTTTCTAAGCCAATATTTTTTCGACTGCCAACTGCAATGTCGCCCTGCAAAAATTCTTTAAACGAATCGATTTGATTTTCTATAAAATTTGGAGGAGAAATAACTTCCTCCAGTTTTCCGAAATTAATTCTATCAGTCATACGAGAAAAACACAAATACCTTTAACTAAACTTTACATGACAACAAAAACAGCTCTGCAGACCTCTGAGAAGCCCACAAAACTGTATACCTTAACTCGATCAAACACTACCCAATTATTTAAGTTCTACTTTGGCACCGGCTGCTTCCAACTTCTTTTTCATTTCCTCCGCATCAGCTTTTGAAACGGCTTCCTTAACGGGCTTTGGTGCACCATCGACAAGTTCTTTCGCTTCTTTTAGTCCAAGGCCAGTAATGGCACGAACTTCTTTAATAACATTGATCTTATTATCCCCAGCGGACAATAAAATAACGTCAAACTCCGTCTTTTCCTCCTTAACCTCAGCCGCCGCACCTGCCGCCGGCATTGCAATCGCTGCCACGGGAGCACTCGCACTCACACCCCATTTTTCTTCCAAATCCTTTACCAATCCGGCAATTTCTAAGACGGATTGAGAACTCAGCCAATCGATAACTTGATCCTTTGTAATATCTGCCATTTTTTATCCTCCAGAAACAAATTTAGCGGCAACCATTGCCATTTTAAGAGAAAATTCTCCTAAATTCATTTCTTTTTTAATGCTAAACTTCTTTTGCCCTCGCCTGTAAAACATTGACCATACCCTGCGGCACCGCATTAATTACCCTCACTAACTGCTGTGCTGGCGTATTGAACAATGCTAAAACCTGCGCCCGCAAAACTTCAAGTGATGGCAACTCCGATAGCGCTCTAATCTCGCCAACCGCTAACGAACGCTTGGAAAGTGCACCACCTTTTACACCCATTTTTTCCTCATTATCTTTGGAAAATTTGAATAAAACTTTCGCAACCCCTGCGGGATTTACTCCGCCAACGATAATCGCCGTGTGCCCTTCAAAGCATTTACCATCCAAATCTTCACAGCCATTTTCACCAAGCGCAAGCTTCAATATACTATTTTTAACGACATGACATTCCGCACCATCACTCCGTAAATTCCTGCGAAGTGTGGAAATCGCTGCAACAGTTATACGCGAAAAATCTGCTAAATAAACGTAATCCGACTTACTAAGATGATCGCAAACTTCACTGACTAAAAGCTTTTTTTCCGCCTTCATAATGCCCCTCCCGAAACCACACTGTAAATTCCACGTTCTAATCTAATTCCCGGAGTCATTGTTGCCGTTAGTGTCATATTTTTAATAAAACCACCCGAAATACTCGCAGGTTTTGCCTTTACAACCACATCAATAGTTGTTTTTATATTTTCTACTAATTTATCCGCCGAAAAAGAACGCTTCCCCACAACAACAGCCATATTTGCTGTTTTATCCATTTTAAACTCAACACGCCCAGCCTTTACTTCACAAACCGCTCCCGCAATATCATCGGAAACTGTCCCTGATTTTGGATTCGGCATAATGCCACGCGGCCCCAATATTCGAGCAACATTGCGTACCTGCTTCATTGCAGAAGTCGTCGAAATTGCCACATCAAAATCAAGCCAACCGGATTGAATTTTTTCAATCAAATCCTCTAAGCCAGCAAAATCGGCTCCAGCCCCTATTGCCTCCTCCGGCTTCTCTGTAAATACCAAAACCCGTACTCGTTTACCACTACCATTTGGTAAACTCACAATTCCACGAACCATTTGGTCGCTCTGCTTGGGATCAACACCCAGGTGAAGCGCTAACTCTACGGTTTCATCGAAACGAGCCTTTGGCATTCTTTCGAGTAACGCAACGGCATTCTCGATGGAAAAGTGCTGACTCAAATCAGCAACCTCATGCCCCTTTAACTGACGCTTGCTCCGTTTTTTCATAAACAAATTATAAATACCGCTAGGGCAAATTTTATCTTTGTCAAGCCATTAAAAATATTCCAGCAAAAACAATTTTCCCTAAACAAACAATTACCCCACAACTTCAATACCCATACTGCGCGCCGTTCCCGCAATCATCTTCACCGCCGCATCCAAACTTTCCACATTGAGATCGGCTTTTTTCGTTTCTGCAATTTCCTCCAATTGCCTACGCGTCACCTTACCAACCTTTGTGCGGTTCGGCACACCTGAACCCTTCGTAACTCCTGCCGCCTTCTGCAATAACACCGAAGCAGGTGGAGATTTCAACTCAAAGGTAAACGAACGATCAGCATAAACGGAAATTACGGCAGGAATAATCATTCCGGACATATCCTTCGTCCGCGCATTAAATTCCTTGCAAAAGCCCATAATATTTACACCAGCCGACCCCAGCGCAGGACCAACTGGAGGCGCGGGATTCGCCGCCCCAGCAGGCAACTGCAGCTTAATTTGCTTTACTATTTTTTTTGCCATAATTTTACTCTCTCACTATTTCCGCTTGCCAAAATTCTAACTCCACCGGCGTCTCCCGACCAAATAATGATACGGATACTTGCATTTTTCCATTCTCCAAATCAATCTCCGATACACTTCCTAAAGATTCCACAAATGGACCATCCGTAATTTTCACCTTACTCCCTACCTTAAATTGTACCCGCTGTACGGGGGCCGCCGCTGCCGCCGCCTTCGCCTGATCCAAAATTCGACTTACTTCATCCTCTCGTAACGGCACCGGTCGCTCGCCACCTACAAAATTCAATACACCTTGCACATTGCGCACGAAATACCATTGAGATTGCAATAATCTTTCTTCCTCATTGTACAACTTCATTCGGATGAATACATAACCCGGATAAAACTTTTTGATACGATGATAGCGTTTACCATTTTTAATTTCAATCACCTTTTCCGAAGGCACCAAAACCTCGTCAATCGCCACCCCTTCTCGAGTAGCAAATTTATCAAGATACGCCTTCACCTTAGCCTCCTGGTTGGAAAAAACCTGCAAAGCGTACCAACGCGAATCTTGCATTGAAAGTACCATCGCTATCGCCCTAAACTCCCTCGCACCCAATCGCTACATAATTCCACAACATGTAAAAGCGCAAAATCTACAATCGCCACATAGATCCCCAAAATCGCCATCCCGACCAGCACAACACTGACGTAATGACGCATTTCTTTTTGATTTGGCCAGGAAGCTTTTTTTAGCTCACTCGCTGTCTCACCAAAAAATATACCGACTCGTCTCAAGGGATTTTTCATTTTCATAAATATACTTACTGGCAGGAGAAGAGGGGCTCGAACCCCCAACCTACGGTTTTGGAGACCGTTGCTCTTCCAATTGAGCTATTCTCCTATCAATTAATCAACAAAAGGATTTTCATACCCTATAGTCAATAATTTTTTACCAATTTCACTCAACAATCTCGGTAATACGCCCTGCACCAATTGTCCGACCACCCTCGCGGATCGCAAAACGCTGCCCCTTTTCCATGGCAATTTTTTTCTGCAACTCGAGCGCCACATTCAAATTATCCCCTGGCATAACCATTTCTGTCCCATCCGGCAATGTCACAACCCCAGTCACATCCGCTGTCCCAAAAAAGAATTGCGGTCGATAGCCATTAAAAAATGGTGTATGGCGTCCGCCCTCATCCTTGGTCAAAACGTAAATTTCAGCCTTCGCCTTAAAATGAGGTGTGATACTTTTTGGTTTTGCAATAACTTGACCGCGCTCCACTTCCTTCTTTTCAAGACCGCGCAATAATAATCCAACATTGTCACCAGCACGCCCCTCATCAAGCAGCTTACGAAACATTTCGACTCCCGTACAAGTTGTTTTTTTCGTATCGCCGAGGCCAACAATTTCAACTTCTTCGCCAACCTTAACTATACCGCGTTCGATACGCCCAGTCGCTACCGTTCCACGGCCTGTAATGGAAAAAACATCCTCAACCGCCATCAAAAATGGCTTATCGACGTCGCGCTGCGGCTCAGGAATATCCTTATCGAGTGCATCCAAAAGCCGCCCAATTGCTGCTATCCCCTCCGGTTTTCCCTCCAATGCCGCTAAAGCCGAACCGCGAATAACTGTAATATTATCGCCGTCAAACTCATATTTCGTTAACAAATCGCGTACTTCCATCTCAACAAGATCCAGCAACTCCGCATCATCAAGGAGATCAACCTTATTCAAAAAAACGACAATTTTGGGAACACCAACTTGACGCGCAAGAAGAATATGCTCCCGCGTCTGCGGCATTGGACCGTCTGCCGCACTCACAACAAGGATGGCGCCATCCATCTGTGCCGCACCCGTAATCATATTCTTGACAAAATCTGCGTGTCCCGGGCAGTCAACATGGGCATAGTGCCGCTTGTCACTCTGATACTCGACATGTGAAACGGCGATTGTAACCGTTTTAGTAGCATCTCGAACGGTGCCGCCCTTGGTGATATCAGCGTAAGACATAAATTCAGCCAAGCCTTTATCGGATTGCACTTTAACGAGTGCTGTCGTTAAAGTTGACTTACCATGGTCGACGTGACCAATAGTACCCACATTGACGTGAGGTTTTGTTCTCTCGAAGGTTTCTTTTGCCATTAATTCTTCCTTTTCTAAAATAACATAAATGTCTCTCCATGGAGCCCCCGAGCGGATTTGAACCGCCGACCTCATCCTTACCAAGGATGCGCTCTGCCAACTGAGCTACAAGGGCCCGACAGAGTCGAGATCCACTACGGGAAACACCGCGTGACAGCTCTCGACCTAAAAAATTTGCAAATCGTACCCCACTTGGTCAATCTTTATTTTATAGATTTGATTCATTTTTTTATTTTTCGAATAGTCGACTCCATTCCGAGATTACGGAAAATGAAATCGAAGCAAAAAAACTTCTTCACTTCAAATTAGTCATGTTTAATATTGAAACATTACTCGATTTACATTTGCGCCATACCTTGCTCAGCAGCGGATTCCTGGAGCAATTCCTTTGTTTAGAATGCGCCTTCTTCAACGGTCGACGACCTTTGGTTCTCTTCGAATTCCCCATCCGCCTGCATATTACATTTGTTCAAGAAATCTAAAATTGCTTGATAACTGTACTCTGTGACATCTAGTGCCCTCAGAGCATGCTTTGGAACTACCTGGGCATCTGGATTGTGAACATCCAATACGGCACCTGCATCGCGCAATGCTTGAATAATGTCTTCGCGGCCACTCTTCTTAGCCAACCATAAAGGTGTATCGCCGTTATTATTCCCAACATTCACCTCAACATGACCAGCAAGCAACATTTGAATGACCTCCAAATTCCCTCTCAATGTAGCCAAATGTAAAGGTGTATTGCCGTTATTATTCCTAATATTCATCGCAGCACAGCGATCAAGCAACATTTGAATGATCTCCAAATTCCCTCTCAATGCAGCCAAATGTAAAGGTGTATCACCGTTATTATTCCTAACATTCACCTCAACATGACCAGCAAGCAACAATCGAACGCTCTCCAAATCCCCTCTCAATGCAGCCAAATGTAAAGGTGTATCACCGTTATTATTCCTAATATTCATCGCAGCACAGCGATCAAGCAACAATCGAACGATTGCTAGATTTTTCTTCCATATGGCCAAATGTAAAGGCGTATCGCCATTTTTGTTCTGAATATTAATAACGTGATCGTCAAGGAGTAATCGAACGATTGCTAGATTCCCTACCAATACGGCCAAATGTATAGCCGTATTACCAAAAATGTTCCAAGCACTCCTATCAGCACCATCGGCCAGTGCCCCCTCTACCCCAGCTACGTCACCATCATTGGCAGCTCTAATCAACCGCAAATCAACATCTCGTAGTTTACCATGAAGATAACTTGAATCAAGCAAACAACTACTTATCGTAACGTACTTAATAATATTCCGCATATTTAACCTAACCATCTCAAAAACTATCTTTATTTTTCATATTACCCCTGCAATCACCAATTTTCCAATTTTATTTTTTAATGTATGAAACAAAAACCGGAAAATTTCTCCATTTCACATCGAATACGCTATGGTACTAATCAGAACCTTCGGCAAATCTTATTGCCTCGAGTACGCGATCCCATCTCGTTCACCTTGTTAATTTACCCTCTTAATCAGGCGATGAAATAGAAATAAGGGTCGATCCTTAACACCATTTTAATCCAAAGACTCTTTTATACCAATTATCATCGAACTGGCCTCGCCTTAAAAGAAAATCTCTTGCTATTTATTTCATATTTTATAGTTTTTTAACTGTGAATATCTTACTCACAGGCGCCGCAGGATACATCGGTAATCATTGCGCCTTGAAGTTAGCTTCGTCGGACTATTCTATCTTTGGTCTCGATTTTTTTAGGCCTCTAAACATTTCGCTTTTTCAAAAATTTTACACCGGCGACCATGGCAATACGGCCTTCGTCCAATCAATCCTCAAGGAAGAACGTATCGAATGTATCATTCATTGTTCCGGAACTTCTAATATTGCCGAAATGATCAAGGATCCCTTCAGATATTATTGCAATGACCTGATTGGAACGGTATTTTTTCTTCAGGCAGCCCTGAAAAATAACGTAAAAAAACTAATATTCATCTCCTCCGCCCAGGTTTACGGCAACGTCCCTCAATTCGCAGCCAACGAAAATACTCCACCTAACCCCATTAATTCGCACGGGAAAATAAAATTAGCCATCGAACAACTCATCGAATCGTTGACCGTTTCCCATGATTTACATGCCATCATTTTACGCATCACTAATGTCATCGGCATGGATCCAAATGGAACCGTATTTCCACAGAATAATGATCTCCTTTCCCTCATACTATTGAACAATTCCGTAGATATTTTTGTCAGAAACGATACAATGGCAGATCATGAACCCGAACGTGACTTCATCCACGTCAACGATGTTGCTAGCGCGATCATTGCAACACTTCCTAAACTCGGTCATTCTGAAAAATATTCCATTTATAACATCTCCTCCGGGCAAACCAATTCCATTAAAAATATTATCGAAATCGCTGGAAATATCCTGCACAAAAATATAATTATTACTCCCCAAAAACATCGAATCGGAGAAATCGAGCGCTTGGCCATTAGTCCAAACTTGGCACAACGAGAACTCGATTGGCACTTGCAATATCCCCATTTGGAATATATTATTGAAACTGCGGTGCGTTGGCTACACAATCATGGAAAATTTTAATTTTATAATTATTTTGGGAAGTTTTCAAAAAAACACATTCGCAATTGTGTACTCCATTCTTGAATGTCTTGACTTACCCAAATTGGTGCATACGCCCCAATCCAACGATCTGTCTTTACAGCTTACCGATTTTACCGAAGAGTTAACAATTAGACCTTTTAACTGGGACAATTTTATCGAATTTTTTCAAAATGAGTCCAATTCCAAAGGACAAAACATCGTCATTATGCTATCTCCAAAATTTAATCTTGCAGAACAATTTCAACAACTTTTCCATATTCATGAATACGTTCCGCTTAATATAATAAAAATTATTTCCATCATAGACCACTGTTACTTTGACGGCTTCCATGAAAATCTACTCGATGCCATGGCCCATTTTTCAGACATTTTACTCATCGATAATAACCCAGAAATCGGTCACAATCGGCTGAAAAACTTTCTAAATCATTGCAAACAAAAAGAATGTTATCCGCTGCCGATTAAAATTCTTTCACAATATTCCGTAGAAAATATACCGGAATTGTTTGACGATCGGCACCGGCGCATGACGCTCATTTTTGACGATATCGACCCCATCGATTTGATCGAAGATAGCATGGCTGATTCCACACCATTTACAATTCCAACCCTAGCTCAACGAGATAAATATTTAAAAAAAGACGATCGAGGCCAATACTGCATATCGATTGAATTATAACTATATTCGCCAAAAACCGTTACACCTTTCTAGTCGCATTATTCATCATTGAACAGTCGGCAAACGATATTGAAAAGGAAATAATTTTTCATGCCCCTATTTCCCAAGTATCCACGCCTAAAATGAAGCTATATTCTTCCATAAAAATTGCCACTAATATAAATTCTTAAAAGTATATGCCAAAAACTCTACTCCATGTTTTCGTGTATGGAAATTGGAATTCTCTCTACTCCATTCGGTGAACCACATATGTACTTTTTAAAGCTTTATATGCAGCAAACAAAAACTTGCTCCCAAGTAATGACGCCCTATCGCAGACTATTTCCTTAAAATCCCAACACGGAAGCAATGACATATGAACTGGCCCCTAATCCCATTTCCCGCAGTCCACTCATAATAAATTGCACACCCAACGCTACTAAAAATAACCCCGATAGACGACAACCTAATTTCAAAACTGTCGGCGTTAACCATTTCACTCCCTTCGATGACAGTATTAGGATGATATACATCAGAAAAATAGCTAGCGAGATTGCCATTAAACATAGAACCAATCCCATTGGACCTTGGCTTTCCGAGCGATTAGCAAGCACAACGGTCAACATACTCGGCCCAGCAATGAGCGGGACAGCTAGCGGCGTAATAGCTATGTCTTGATACATTTTTTTCGGTAAACGACTGGTCTCATCAGTCTCATCTTTAGGGGGAATCTCTGGGTCTTCAGCACGTAACATATTGAAACCAACAACAATGAGCATTAATCCTCCGCCAATATTAAACGCTTCTATGGCAATGCCAACGGCCGTCAGTATCTTAGGACCGCCCAAAGCAGTCAATACCATGATGCTCCACGCAACCCAACATGCCATTTTTGCTGTCATCAAACGCTCCCTACGCGTACAGCTCACCGTCATACTCAAATAAAAAGCAATCACAGCAAATGGGCACATAGCCATAAAAGTCTGTAAAAAACAATTTACAAAAAAAACATACCCACAGCCTTCACAGGTCCCTATAAATGGTATAATTTCATGGGGAAATGACATTGTTCGATACAACTACAACGGTTACAAAAGTCAATCATTTTTTTCTGTTTTTCGATTTTTTTTGAATGTTCGTTAAACTAAAAAAATACAAACTAAATCAATTAACTAATAGATACTGGGCATATTCTCATGAGCTTGTTCATCTTTCAACTCCTTAACCCAACGCAATACTTCGGCAACAGGAGCAATTAATTCCTTAGGAATATATTCCATTACTCCGCTCGTATCCATAAGCGCATGTGCTAAAGGAACATTGCGCATAATCGGTATGCCCTCTGCTTTCGCAATTTCTATCATTTTTTCCGCAAGAATGCCCACTCCTTTCGCTAAAACAATTGGCAGCGGAAATACCGGCCGATCAAAATCATACAATAACGCAATCGCTATGTGTTCCGGATTTGTTACAAGAGCCGATGCCTGCTTTGTTCGCTGCGCAGGATCCTCTTCCATCATCTCCTTATGAATTTGTTTTCGCTTACTTTTAATTTGTCCATCGCCCTCCGATTCTTTATACTCCCGTTTTATTTCATCCTTACTCATCATAAGCTGCTTCTTCCAATTATATTTCTGATAGGAATAATCGACCGTTGCCATCACAATGTACGCAAAAATAACCATTTTAGCAAAATCTTTCATAATCGGCCCCAGGATATCAAACACACCCTTTAAACCACAAAACGGAAGCGATAGCAATTCTCCAAAAATGCTCTTTACTAATCCCAGAAGCAGAAAGCCGAGAAATAAGATTTTTACGACTGACTTAAGCAGTTCTATCAAATTTTTCATTGAAAACATCTGCTGCGCCTTAGATAATGGATTAATTTTGTTGAGATTCGGCTGTATGGTCTGAGTCGTAAAAAGAAGACCAACTTGTGCAAAATTCGCAATGGCCCCCATGAGTGCAACCATGAACACGAGGGGAAAAATAATACCCCCCATTTTTATCAGTACACTCCAAAGTACATGACCCGCGTAACCACTGATGTCACAATGGCCAATAAATTGCGTGGGGATTAAGATCAACTCCGACAAGTTGTCGATATGCTTCTCCCACCCCATCCCCACATAACAAAAAACGCCGATGAGGGTCATGGTCGATGTTACATCCTGACTTTTCGCAATATTGCCCTTATTCCTGGCATCGCGAATGCGTTTCGGCGTAGGTTCTTCGGTTTTTTCACTCATTTATACCCTCCTATGTTTTTTTACTGTCTAAAATTTTTCCAATTGATCGCTTTTTTCAAAATATATTTTCATTCTAGCGAAAAAATTTATTAATAAATAATGATAATTTGCTTTGCGTAAAAAAGTAGTAATTAAATAATTTTCCAAGGAGAGAAAAATAGAACAAAAGAAAAAACATTGACAACCAACTTTTTACAGGCATGGCCATGAAAAATACATTCAGCTGCGGTGCAAAACGACTAATCATTCCTAAACCAAATTCTGCCAGAAATAGTACGATTAATATCGGTGCCGAAAAACAAAAAATCACTTCCATAATTTCGTCCACAAAAGACATCATAAATGTTGCAAAATTAACGTTAAATGTGGGAAAAAATGTGAATACTGGCCAAATGACATAGGTTTTATAAATCACGCCAATGAAAAACAAAAATCCACCCATTGTAAAAAATAGCGTCGTAATCATTTGCGTAAGAAAACTGCCTAACAATGAAGTCTGCGAACCAGCAATGGGATCAAAAGTCATAGCTTGGGATGACCCTCGCTGAATATCGATGATAAAACCCACACTATCCGTGGCATAGAAAATAAAGCCAGATAAATAACCTAAGAGTACACCAATAATTACCTCTTTACAAATGATTAAAATAATGGTAAACGCCGAAAGATTTTCCATGGGAAATGTCGGATAAACCACATGAAACAGAGGTAATGCCATTGCAAAAATTACCACGTTACGCCCCATACCCATGATATACTGTTTAGCAAACACCGGCATCAACGATAAAGCAGCAGCAAGGCGTACGATACACAGTAACATCCTGAGCAATACCGACGTAATTTCTGGCATGCCAATCATTGGATAATCGATGGAAATGTTGTAAACAAACCATTGGCAAAAGCAACAACTTCGCTGCCAATCCAGTGCGCCGCAAGGGTTAAAACGATCACCGTAAAAAACAATTTGATGGCAAAACTTAGCGTTTGCTCCTGAATTTGCGTCAATGCTTGTAACAGGCTAGTTATTAATCCGACGCATGTCGCAATTAAAATTGGTGGCATTGACAGCATTAGTACTAACACCATCGCCTTTTCCGTAATATTGATAATAAAATTCTGATCCATACCCCCTTGACTTCATTTCTAATCAAATTTTACCAAATGGCAAGTTATTAGCAATAAGGACCAAGTCCAATAGCAATGCGAGCATAAACCATTAACAAGGCACTTATCCTTCAAACTTTCACAAAATTTATATCACTATGGAAAATTTTTCTTTCCTATTTTGCAAAATTTTATAGATTACATCCCATGGATGTTGGAAAAATCGATCAATTTTGTCAAAAATTAGAAAATATGATAAGTGAATTTTCCACCAATGAGTTTGGATTATCGCTTGAGGTAGCCGGCAATAGTACTCCTATTATTATGATGATCTATCGCTTAGCACTGGAACGCTACGCCAGCGATGAGAATTGTCAGAAAGTTTTGGAAAATCTTTTTTCCAACGCGGAACAACGTCCGTTGCAAGAAGTACTTTTTGCGTCCACAGAAAATGATATTCAAATTCTTGGACACTTTGCGGAAACATTTTACAATGAAAAAAAAATGCAAATTGCGACCCAATTATTTCAATTTTTGACGCTACTTTGCCCAAATGGTGTTCCCTATCCCTATACTTACCTACACCTCGCCGAATCCATTTCGGAGTTGAATATCGATTCAGGTCTACAGATCTACGACTTCATTCTCAATATTTTTCCAGATAATCCGGCAATTTTACTCACCGCAGCCAAACGCTACAACCAAGGTGAACGCCCAAAACATGCTCTCCGCCTCCTTACCCATGCAAAAGAAGTTTGCAATCACAATGTAAAAACAGATAAGACCTTACAAACATTTCTCGACCTTATCGATCCAGAACTTGAAAAAATCCAACGTGAAGTTACTTCAAAGAAATAATTACGCGTCTATCCCTTATCCACACAATTGCGATTGCTAATCGCGTAAAAGTATACCCATAATTCTCAAAACCCAATCGTAAAGCTTACTGAAAAGAATCCTTAATCTTCGAAAACCAAGATTTTTCGCCACCGCTAAGGGATAGGGCAAATGCTTCTAGTTTATTACGTTGTTCGGAGGTCAACTTTTTGGGTACCTCGACACCGATATGTACCAATTGATCACCCCGATTACCCGTTGAAAAATTTGGCATACCGTAACCGCGCATACGCAAAATTGAATCCGGCTGCGTTCCAGAAGGTATTTGTAAAACTGCTTCCGCATCGATCGTTTTTATATTAATTTCACCTCCCAGTGCGGCCAATGTAAATGGAATGGATAAATTGCAGTGCAAATTATCACCATCACGTTCAAATTGTTTATCACTCTTAATAAAGACCACAACGAATAAATCACCATTTCGTCCACCGCGTACACCCGACTCACCGAAGCCATTCAAACGTAATTTCATACCATGGGCAACTCCCATTGGAATTTTAATTTTCGTTTTCGTAGCCTCTTCGACACAGCCTCTACCTTGACAAACGCGGCAAGGATTCATGATTTTCGTCCCCGTACCATTACAATCGGGACAGGTTTGGCGCATCGCAAAAAATCCTTGGGACATAGTCAAAACACCGGAACCATGACATGTAGAACAAGTCCCCGACTTGGAACCCTTTTCAGAACCTGTTCCGTTACAATGCATACAAGACACATGCCGATCATAACGCAATAATTTTTCCACTCCCGTAAAAGCTTCTTTCAAGGAAATTTCCAAATCGTAGCGCAAATCGGATCCATCCTGCTGAGTCGAACACCGCTTCGAACCCCTGCCAAACAAATCATTAAAAATACCACCCTCACCACCAAAGGCCTCCTTGAAAATATCAAATGGATCTTGGAAACCTGCACTGCCTCGACGACCCGATTGAAACCCACCGCCCATACCTTTCTGAGGATCGAAGGCATCGTGGCCATAGCGATCATAGGCAGCCCGTTTTTGCTCATTATTCAAAACATCGTAAGCTTCTGAAACTTGTTTAAACTTCTCTTCTGCCGATCTATCGCCAGGATTTTTATCGGGATGGTATTTAACCGCCATTTTTCGATAGGCCTTTTTAATTTCATCGCTTGATGCATCCCTAGACACACCCAGCAATTCGTAATAATCCGTTTGAGTCATTTATTTTCCTCCGTTTGAGCGCCCTTTGAAACGACTACTGAAGCTGGCCGTAGCAAGCGATCATGTAACAAATACCCCTTGCGGACCGTTTGAACAACATGCTCCCGGGGAACATTTTCATCGTAAACATAGGCGATGGCTTCTGCCCATTGGGGGCTAAAAATTTCACCCTGGGGAGCAATTTCTTTCACACCCTTTGTAGTAAGCAGCGTTTGCAATTGCGTAAAAATCATTTGAAATCCCGAAAGTGTACTGGAATTGTCCTGTGCCGATTTCAATCCGAGTTCAAAACTATCGAGAATGGGCAACAGCCCACCAATGAGGTCCATACAGGCGAAGCGACGAAGATCATCCTGGTCGCGGATAGCACGTCTGCGATAGTTATCAAAATCCGCTTGGACGCGAAGCAATTGCTCCTTAAGCTGTTGCAATTCCAAGTTTACAAAGTCAGCCACTGCCCCACTAACGGGCATCACAATGCGAGGATCAACAATTTTTTCTGAATCCGAAATAAAATTTTCGCCATCACTTGCCATGCCTGACATATTTTGATCGCCTTCAGTAAGCTGACTATCTAAGTTTCTGATTTCCGCAGTAACATTTTCCTTTTCGCACCTGTACTGTGTTTTTTCATCGATCGTATCCATATGGTACAGTATATGTATTAGGATAAAAACAATTTCAAGCAAACTTTTTCCCTAAAATATTTCAACGATTTCTAAGACAAAAAAACGGAAATATTTGCAATTGCACAAAAAGATTGCCAGTTAGCCTAAAATATTTTTTTATTTTTTCTATTGAAAATATTCTCAAAACTCACGAGAACAGCGACAATTGCAATGAGTATAAACGCAAAAATATTATTAATAGGTTTTAACTGCTTTATTGCAGCCATAAGTTATGCCACTGCACCGAGATTGTCATCAACATCTGAAGAGGCACCTTCATCGAAGCAAACAAATAAAAACTGGACCAAAGAACAGGACGCTGTGTTAACAAAAGCATGCCAAAAAAAACAAAAATGGAGCGAAATTATACAAAAAATTCCTGAACACACCATCCAGGAATGTAAAGCTAGATGGAAAATTCTTAAAAATCACACAAAGAAGGCACAACAATTTCAAGCACTACGTCGATTAACAACTCAACAGCGCAATCGACTGCTAGCTCAACTGCCAACCTTGTTAGCAAGGCAACAGCAACCTATTCCAAAAGATAGCTCATCACCATTTTCGCAAACATTGCCGCATCCCTCTCTATCAAACGAAAGTTCATCAATGCCACTGACCAAAGCAACTCGACTGAATCAGTTTCTTGATGAAATGACGAAACGGTAATAGAAATTTCAGCTAGTGGTTTTTTTGTATCCAGATTGTAAAAATCTTTTTTTATTCATCAGTACTTGAAAATTCATGCCGAATGAATAGTATTTGCGAAATAATATGAAAACAATTAAGGATGTCAATTTAACAGAAAAGCGCGTATTCGTGCGTGTCGACTTCAACGTCCCTCTCGATGAACATGGGCAAATTTCCGATACGACAAGGATTACTGCTGCCCTCCCTACGATTAATTACCTTATTCAACGGAAAGCAAAAATTATTCTAGCCTCCCATCTCGGCCGCCCCGATGGTGTGAAACAGATAAAGTATTCGCTAGCACCAGTCGCAAAAACACTCTCAGAACTACTCAAGCAACCCGTATTGTTTCTGCCTGATTGCATCGGTGAAAAAACTGTTAATGCAATTCATCGCTTGGAAAATGGCGAAGTTGCACTCCTTGAAAATATTCGCTTCTACAAAGAAGAAACGAATAACGATGAAAACTTTTCCAAAGAACTCGCTAAACTCGCCGATGCCTACGTCAACGATGCCTTCGGAACCGCTCACCGCGCCCATGCTTCTACGGTGGGAATCACAAAATTTCTTTCACCATGCGTCGCTGGTCTCCTGGTTGAACGGGAATTGGAATTTTTAGGACAAAAAACGGCTGATCCCAAACGCCCTTTTACTGTGATTCTCGGTGGTGCCAAAGTAAGTGACAAAATTTCCGTAATCGATGCCTTGCTTGATAAGGCCGATAATATGATTATCGGTGGCGCCATGGCTTATACATTCTTGCTCGCCCAAGACCATGGGATCGGGAATAGCTTAGCTGAACCGGATAAAATTCATACGGCACTCACTGCCATCCAAAAGGCAAAAGAAAAAAATGTTCAATTCATTTTACCCATCGATTCCATCGTAACCAATCATATCGACTTCGATAGTAGAACCATGGGAATAATGCAAGTTGCAGACCTCGATATTCCGGAAGGCATGAAGGGTATCGATATTGGCCCTAAAAGTATCGAATTATTTTCCCAAACTATCCAAAATTCAAAAACCATTCTAATGAATGGTCCCATGGGTATTTTCGAAATCGAAGAATCCGCTAAAGGAACATTTGCCATCGCTGAAGCGATTGCGAAAAATCAAAATGCCATTTCTATCATCGGAGGCGGCGATTCGATTAAAGCAATTAACAAAAGTGGCCATAGCCAAGATGTTACTTTTATGAGTACGGGAGGCGGAGCTAGTCTTGAATTTCTCGAAGGACGACCCCTTCCTGGAATTAATGTCCTCGATAAATAACCCTATAAAATTGAAAGATAAAATCAAAGCGTAGATATTCTCTCCTATTCTTCTACGCCTAATTCTATGTATACCTCTCTCTGCTATTAAGTCTTTTAATTATCGAAACCTAACTCTACCTGAATTATATACTCTTTTTCCCCAATCGAACAGTCAACAAAAACACATCCCTAAGCTAGCCCAGGAAACAAAATTGACACGTTTTACCGATAGCTACTTACGTACGCGTCTAAATTTGCTCTGAAACTTTTCAACTCGACCTGCCGTATCCACAAAACGTTTTTCACCCGTATACGCAGGATGGGAATCTGAAGTAATATCACGAAAAACCACATCATATTCTACCCCATCAATCGTCTCTTTCTGTTTCGAATGTAACGTCGAAGTCATCAAAAATCTTTTCTTCGTCGAGACATCAATAAAGCACACTGGATGAAAACTAGGATGTATATCTTTCTTCATAATCTACCTTCCTCCATCAACCTTGGCGCGCTTTAAATCGAGGACTACTCTTGCAAATGATATAGACACGCCCTTTTCTTCGAACAATTTTACAATCCGGATGGCGACCCTTTAACGACTTGAGTGACGCTGTAACTTTCATAACCTATACTATCAAAAATATTCTAATAGCGTTGTCAACTGAATTTTAGCAAAGCTTCAATTTCTTTTCGAAAAAATCAAAAACATAGATAATTTTCCACGATTTTTTGAAAAGACCACTTGATATGCCATAAATATCCTCCTTACTGACTAGCATAGAGAAAGCGATATTTGATTTTGAGATTCTCAAGAGACTTTTACCCATTCTATCTACTAATAATTTTCAAATTCAATGAAATGTAATGAAATATCAAATATCACAACAAACAGTTTTTCGCAATTGCCAAAACTCCAAACAATTCTTCACAATTTTCTCGAAATGATGCACATCTAATTGGTTCGCTCCATCGCAAATTGCTTCGCTAGGATTCGGGTGTACCTCAAAAAATAATCCATTTGCCCCGGCTGCCAATGCCCCATAGGCTAAATGCTCCACAAACTCTCGACAACCAACCGTTTTTCCATTCCCTGCTCCGGGTAACTGTACGCTGTGTGTTGCATCGAAAATGGCCACAGGTGAAAATTGTTTTACAATCATAAAACTCCGCATATCAACAACTAAATTGTTATAGCCGAAAGTCGTTCCGCGTTCGATTGGCCAAATTTCACCTGCCCCAAAATATCGCAGCTTCTCAAGCACATAATACATCTCCTGTGGCGATAAAAATTGTCCTTTCTTCACGGAAATAGTACGTTTTGTCTTCGCCACCGCTGCTAATAAATCCGTCTGCCGACAGAGAAATGCCGGCACCTGTAACACGTCACATACAGCCGCAACCTCTTTCGCTTGCTCAGGTAAATGCACATCCGTTGTGACCGGAAAACAATATCGCCGTTTGAGTTGCTCTAAAATTATAAGACCATCTTCGATTCCTATACCGCGCGCGCTATTTACCGATGAACGATTGGCCTTGTCCAATGAAACCTTAAAAATAAACTGTACTTGCGGAAAACGTTGTTGAATTTTTTGTAAAAAATCTGCAACATCCAAAACTAATTGCTCAGATTCTAAAGCACAAGGTCCTGCAATTATTAATAGTCGCTGCGCATCGAACAACATCTTTTCTTTTAATAGGATTAAACCACGTGTTATCCAATTAGCAATATCAAAAATGTGGAACCCTCTGCCTATGGCATAATTGCTGACAGAACCTTGGCCCCCATTCAACCAGTACAACAGGCAATGCCTAAGATAGCAGCTGTAAATCCAAGTCCAAAGAATGGTAAATTCTAAAGGCGCACCACTCCTAGACCTTGCCGCCAAATCAGGCTACTCGCTCCACAATTAAATCATTCTGCGTCGGCCGCTTAGGCGCCAAACGGTAGGACGAGCGCAAAAATTCTAGCGCCGACTCCAAATTAATTTCATCATTGTAGTGAATCATCATAAGTGCTTCGCCCTGTTTCACTTGGTATCCAATCTTTTTGATCTCGGAAACCCCAACTGCATGATCAATCGATCCATCTCTTTTCCGGGCTAAAATTTGCACACCATGCGCCAACATATTCGAATCGATCGTATGGACATAACCCCGCTTCGCTGCTGGCAATTTTTTTATGTATTTTGCTTTGGAAAATTTATCAGGGTCATCGATATAGCTCGGATCGCCCCCCTGTGATTCCACCATCTCGCGCAATTTCACTAACGCGACACCGTCACTCAAATGTTTGCGCACCATTTGTTTTGCTGACAGTGTAGAGCCGGCAACTCCTGCCAAACGCACCATTTCCATGCCCAGGCGCAAAATTAATTCATCTAACTCCGGATCACTTTCGCCGCGCAAAAGCTGCAAAACTTCTTGCATTTCAAGCCCAGTTCCTACACAGCTCCCTAAAGGCTGATTCATATCCGTAATCAGAGCGACACATTTCCGGTTCATCGACTTCGCTACGCGAGTCACCATACGCCCCAATTGTTTTGCACTCTCCACATCGCGTACATAGGCTCCATTGCCCCATTTTACGTCAACCACTAATCCATCCGCACCCTCCGAAAATTTTTTACTCAACAAACTACTCGTCAACAGCGGTAAACTCGGTACCGTTCCCGTTTCCTTACGCAATTTAAAAAGAAGTGTATTAATTGGCGTAATTTCCGAACATTGTTCAATGACTGCACATCCTATTTGCTGTAATTGTTTAACAAACTGATCATGGGGAATATTTGTCTGAAACCCTGGAATGGAACGCAATTTATCGAGATCACTAATAACAAAACCTTCCTCTTCGCCAATCATCGACGGAACGGCAATGCCACAGGCTGCTGCCAAAGGAATCAAAACTAATCCCGTTTTATCACCAACTCCACCGGTTGCATAACGATCTAGCTTCGGTTTTGTAATGCGTGGAAGTTCAAATACCTCTCCAGTCAACATCATTTCTTCCGTAAATACGGCAATTTCTTGAGGTGTCATACCTTGAAAATAAACCGCCATGGCTAATGCAGCAAGCTGATGATCCGGGATCGTTTTGTCCAAAATCGAATTCGTAATGAATCGAATTTCATCATCGGAAAACTCTTCGCCGTCACGTTTTTTTTCAATAAGATACGCATAAGAAGGCCTGATAAAATCCCGCGAAATTGTGTGCTCTTTTTCCATTATAATAAACCTAGTTTTGTCTTGCCAAAAAACCCAACGTTATTAGCGGAAAATTTTATAAAATGTCAACTAAATTTGACTTTGCTATTGACTTAAATCGTTTCTATAGTGCTGGAGATATTTTCTGAAACAATTTCCAAAGAAAAAACACAGGAATCTTTTCCCATTTTTTGCAAAAATTCAAGCCTCTTTTTTTCTTCATCAATTTTTTTGAGTACATATTGATCACCACCTACGGAAAACTCTTCATCTATATGAGATAGGAAAAACTCACTTTTGTCAACCTTCGAACGCAAACGAATAACAAATAGCTGATCATAATATCTCTTCTCCGGCGTTAAAATTACTTCCCGCCCGATATTATGATCCATAACTTTTAATTGCGGATACCCTTGAATCTCTCCATTGGAGCCCTTTTCGATAAAGCTCAAAATTTCAACACCATAGTACTCGACAACCTGCCCCAATTGGACCTGGAACGATTCACGGTTTTGCACATCACTCAGTATGAATGAAAACGAATGATCCTCAGATTTTTTGCCATTAACTATAGGCCGAGAGAAATAACCGGAGAATTGCAAAGGATAAACTTTTTTGCTCAATTCAATAATTTCAAAATTAATTGTCGATTGACTTTTTTCCATCCATGGAAATGTCGCTTTAAATTCTGTTCCTTCGCGCAGGATAGTTGGCGAAGTGAAGAGATCAAATGTCCAGCTTTTACCCTTGGGAGCAATTCGTGGATTTTTCCAAGGAACATTCAAAATATCAATTGTTTCTCGCTCGACCATCACAGGCTGTGTCTGAGTTACGTGATTGGCATTATACTGCTCATCTTTCTGCAACCGTAGCTGCCAGGCTTTCATCGCCCGCTCCACGGACATCACCATAAAAACCAAAGCAATGAATACTAAAAACTTTGCTATTTTCGTCATCCTTTATCCTCTGACTTTAAAACATTCTTTGCGTCTCGAATAAACAACCACTCCAATACCATCGAAACGCTAACTTTTTCCGTCAGAGAAATTACATTTTCCGAAGAACTTTTATTTTCACTATTGATTGCCAGTGAACGCACAATTACTGGCAAACTATACTCCTGCAATTTATTGATGTAATTCCGGAAAGCATCGGTGTGGCAGAGAAATTCAATGCTAAAGAGATAAGATTTCATAGTATCTTTACGATTAGGAATTGCTTGATCTCGATCCAAAGTACCCACACTATCATCGAATTTTTGCTTATCGCTACTGTTGCCGACACTCTCACGGGATATGCTCAACAAATCCATGCCATGGATATTGGAATCAAAAAGCAAAATCAACAATTTCACAATAATCTTACTTTGCTTATAGAGTTCATCGATATGGGCCTGTGCCGGAATCACATCCTTTTGTGAATAGGGCTCAAAGCCAAATGCCGTCTTATCAGGAATAGTAACAGCTGATTCTTTAGCATAATTCGTCAAGAAATTAATATAAGCCATCAATAGAAAATAAAAATCTACCTCATTTTTGGATTTTTTTGACCTTAAGAATTCCAAATTAAACTGCTGATGCGCTGTGGTATAAAGTTGATAATCAATATCGTAATTCTTTGATTTTTGAATAGCTTTTTGCAAATTTTCTTTCGAAGGGAAAGGTTTTCCCTGGGACAATTTTTGGATTTCTTCCCTTGCTTTAACAGCGCTATCATTCATCGAAACGATACAGACATACCGATTCCAACACCAATAGCCCAGAAAAAAAACCGCTGGTAGTAATGCAATCGGAAGACATAGCTGTAAACTTTTGCAAATTACTTTTTTCATAGCGCCATAATCTTCGATTTCAGATTTACTTCCATGGTACACCGAAAGGTAATTTTACCATTCTCAGGAACATTTATTTTTATATCATCGAGCTCGGCACAAAACGATAGCTTGCGAATTTTATCGAACATTTCATTGAATTTGGCATTAAATTTCTGCTCCACATCTTCGGTAATCGCCACATCGCCAATGAACATGCTTCCCATCATAGCAATCGACGAAATTATTTTAGGGAGTTTAGACGTAGCTTCATAGATTTCATCCGCCTCTTTTTCCGAAGGAGTTTTCTGAATTTTTTTAGCGGACAAATTTCCTTCCTTTGTCTTTTTTTCCTCCTTCACTTTACTCGTTTGTGTATTCCATACGAATGAGGTAAGATAAACGTTTTCCGCTTCGGCTAAAATATTTTGCAGCGCATTGAACAATTCACACCATTTTCGACTCTGTTTGATGTACACTAAAACATCACCCAACATTTTTTTTTGCTCTTTAATATGATCATAGGTATCTGCGATTTGCTGAGTGATGCGTACCATTTTGCTTTGTTTCGTAAGCAATTCTTTATTTTTAGTCTCGCTGATAATGTGTTGACAATTGAGGTACTGGGAAAAATATAGCAACATCGATGCGACACAAACTAAACCTGCAACAAAATTTTGATAAAAAAATAACTTTTCCTTTTTTAATTTGGTAACAACCGTGTCCGTTTGTAAACTGACAATTTCCATGAGTTGCTTTTTATCGAGCGTAGCCGCTGCGAGCAAACCGGGAATGAAAGGTTCCATCATAGCGACGGTATCTGTTTCAATGGATGGTGAAATTTGTTGTTTAAATGCGACATGATATGGAATAATTTTTCGTTCCATTTTATTTCCGAGGCGCTGACGAATGCCGTATAGTTGGTCATAGCAGCCGCCAACAACCCATGTGACACGTTCTCCTTCGCCAAAATACCGCCTAATAATTCGAACAATTGCCAAATGAAGCTCCTCAAAAAACTCATCTAATACACGCTGGATAGCTTGATCCAATTTCTGTTCCTGGGAATTCTTGATGAATTGATACACATTCTCCTCGGAACAATTTCGATTCATAATTTGCGACATTTTTTTAGCCAGCTCCCCTAACGGTATGGGCATCAAATGGGAAGCATTTTCGCTCCCTTTGCGCAAAACAAAAGCAATGAGATTGCGACCAATATAGAGGAAAACAATATCCGTATTTACAATCTGCTGTTTACCCTCCTCAATAAACATAACCGGAGAAAGTAAGATCCTCGTTTTTTTAATGCCCATGGATTTCAATGCCGTATTGAAGTTTGTCATCAACTCTTGTTCAGCCAAAAAGGTATGGGCAATATCATTTTTTCCGATCCGATAGACCCAAAATTTAAATTGCGAAATTTCGTCACCAAGCGAATTTTTCAGTTCAAATAGCGTAGCTCGGTTAAAATTTTCCTCACGTAGATAAAAAATTTCAAACGGAATATAGCGAATTAACGTCGTTGAAATAAGAACATCTGTCACTTGTTCAAGCAACTTAGGTTTAAAATTTTTTAATGCTGCCCGTAACCAATCTTCCTTATTCGCCCTGAAATGTTCTATCTGAGCAATCTGGCTTGAAAGAATAAATACGCGATCTTTCTGATCGGTAACCTTGCAGAGACATACACCATCATCTGCCACGCACAACACCATTTTGCTCCGATCCCTCGCCATGCCCAACCTCAACCCCCTCGATCGCGAAATTAAGAATTTGGTGTAAAACGTCAATTATGAATTACACCTTTCGCGAAACACTCATTCTTTTTTACTAAAATTATAGGGCTGAGGCTCGATGGGAAACTCCTTTATAACGCTAACTGAAATAGGCTTTTGTGGCTTTGAAAAAAATTCAGGCTCATTGGAAATGACACGCGAGCGTAGCGCCTCCGACGTAGCGGGCATCATCCGATCCACGGTTACGTGCACCCGGTTTTGATCATCTCTTATTTTTTCTCGGGTAAAAGTCCTTGGTTTATATTCCTTGTGAAAGTGCAAGGAAGTCGAAATGTCTCGGCGGGATTCCCATGGCGCCGGCTTATTCCAAGGTAATAACGAATCTTCCGCCGTCTGATTTGAAGAACAACCTCCAAAGAGCAGTAATAAAATTAGCATTTTCCTCACTCTTCAACCCTCCGTCTCGGAAATGATATTCAACAGATTGATCATACAATTTCCATGGGCTATGGCATCTGTCATTTCAAATTTCAACTCCGGTGCATAGCGAAACTGCATCTTTTCATTCAGCTTCTGTTGAATAAAGTTTTTATACTTTCTGAAAAACTTAACCATACGCCGGCAAACCTCATCGTTACCGATAACAGAAAATTTGACCTGAACAAACTTAAAATCGGCTGAAACAAGGGTACCAACAATCGTTACACAAAACGCTTCTTCACGGAAATAGGTCCGTAAAACGCGATTTATTTCATGTTCAATAGCTTCATTGACTCGATTTAAACGTAAACTCATAATGTCTGGCGACGTTGGAGAATCTCAAAACATTCAATGCGATCGCCTTCCTCAAATGCTGAAAATCCATCAATTTTTATGCCACATTCAAATCCGGACCGAACTTCCGGATGATCCTCCTTTTCGCGCCTTAGGGAATTAATTTTTCCTTCAAATAAAATCTTTTTTCCTCGATAGACGCGGGCCTGTTTATCGCGTTCGATCTGTCCATCGATCACCATACACCCTGCAATCGTTAGTCGAGCGAGTTCGAATACGCGACGAATCTCTGCCGTTCCGAGATGATTTTCGCTGTAATCGTAGTCAAGTAATTCCGCCATCTCATCCTTGACCCGATCGACCAATTCATAAATAATATTATGCAGAATGACGCGTATACCTTTATTTTTCACAACCGGTGCCACACCATTGTCTACCTTCACATTAAATCCAACAATAATCGCCTCTGAAGAACTGGCGAATTCCACATCGCTTTTGGACACGGGCCCTACCCCTGAACTTAGAATTTCAATTTTCACTCTATCGCTTTTGATTCCATTAAGACAACCAATGAGCGCCTCCAAAGTCCCTTGGGTATCACACTTCACGACAATTTTTAAGACTTTTTGTTTTTGTGATTCCATGGCCTCAAACAATGCTCTCACGCTAGCGATCTTGGGCACCGGCCCTGCTGCGATCAACTTAGCATTATCTTTATTTTCTTCGGCTTGTTTTTTGGCAGTCTTTTCATCTTTCACGACTTCAAAAATATTACCAGCACCGGGTACACCACTCCAACCAATAACGCGAACCGACATCGATGGTGTAACCGCAGCTACCACCTCAGAACGCTCATTAAGCATCGAACGAACACGGCAATACTCTCCATCGCAAACGATGGCATCACCCATTTTCAATGTACCTTTTTTAACAATAACCGTAGCCGTAGTTCCACGACCTACGTCCATTTGCGATTCGATGATTACTCCTGCAGCGGGACATTTATAATCTGCTTTCAATTCCATGATTTCCGCTTGAAGTAAAACCGCCGATAGCAATTCATCAATGTGCATACCTTTGAGCGCGGAAATACCAACGCACAGCGTATCGCCCCCCCACTCCTCGGGAGCAATACTACGCTGTTGCATCTGCTGCTTGACCCGTTCTAAGTTAGCACCCTTGACATCAATTTTATTGATAGCAACAACCACTGGCACACCAGCCTTTTGTGCAAAATTTAATGCTTCGTCGGTCTGCGGCATAAAACCATCGTCGGCCGCAACGACTAGAATCGCGATATCGGTCAAATTGGCCCCTCGCTCACGCATATTCGAAAACGCTGCATGTCCTGGCGTATCGAGAAACGTAATTTTTTTGCCCTCATGTTCCACCTGATAAGCGCCAACGTGCTGTGTAATACCTCCAGCTTCCCCTGCAACAACATTAGCATGGCGAATCATATCGAGGAGCGTAGTTTTACCGTGATCCACATGACCCAAAACACAAACAACGGGCGGCCGAGGCAATAATTCTTGCGGAACCTCAACCTTAACCTTGGAAATATTTTGTTTAACCCCATCGGACTTTTGACGAATCTCGAGTTTAAACCCGTATTTTTCTGCTATACCCAAAGCGATATCATCAGAGATCTGCTGATTCATTGAAGCAAAAATCCCTCGCCGCATAAGCTCAGAAATAAGCTGAAAAGGTTTCAATCCAATTTTCTGGGCAAAATCGCGCACAATAAGCGGCGCTTTACAAACAATGGGTTTATTTTCCTTAGGTTTTTCCGTACTATTTTTAGCCGAAGGACCCCCAGGAATATTCGGAACTTTTATGGTATTAAAAAGATCATTATGTTGGGCCTTTTGTGTAAACTGAAAGCGGACCATTGGTGCTGCGCGTTTTTCATGAAAATTAATTGCCGGCGATTTTTTTCTTATCTCCTGCACATGATTCGCAATACCGATCACATCGGAAGAAACCTGGCTCCTGATAGAAATATCTGATGGCTTTGTCGCAACAGATTTCCCTTTATCAGCAAAATTTTCCCTTGGAGACAAATCCACATTCAATTCAACAACTTTTTCGGGACGATGCCCTTGATCTTTTGCCACGAATAGAGCTGGCATTCTAGGAGCTGCCTTAGGCAGTGGAATTTTTATGAATCCTCCCGGACTTGGCATGCTCTTCGATAAATTCTTTGCTGGATTAGAAGCACTCGAAGATACTCCTAATTCTACACTCAGTCCCTTTTCCTCCTGCTCCTTTTCTTCTATACTAATGATCTTATTTTCAAAAACAGCTTTAACCTCTGGAGCTCTTTCCCTTCTGTGATCTCCTTCGTTTCTGAGATTTGTAACAACCGCATTGGGGAAAGAACCATTTCCTTGTACTGATGCTAAAAGATTATGATCGCTAAAGCCACCCGTATTGCTACCCTCAGATTTTTCTAAAAAATTAGGCTCCGAAGAACTGGACTCTGAAAAACTAGATATTTTAGTGCGATTAGGAATAGAACTCACTTTACCAAGCTCTTCCTGTCCGGGCTTTTTGGAAGCTATGCTAGATGCATAACCTCCCGCCAATTCTTCGACCAGAGCATCGGCATAAATATTAGGAATTGAACTGGATGCACTTGTGACCTTTAATCCACGCTCACGAAGCAATACCATAACATCTTTACTATCCATGCCCAAATCATTCGCTAACTGATACACCCTAACACTCATGTTTTTTATTAAAAATTCTTGATATTTTTTATATTTTCAAGAATTAAACGCGATTCTTCAGTAGAAAAACCAGCATCTTCCAAATCTTCCGGAAAAACTCCATCGAAAACATCAATATCCGTAAACCCACACGCCACCAATCGCTGGGCTAACCCATCACTAACACCTGGAATATTATTAAGCCCAGCCGTTGCCTGTTGAATTTTTCGATTAAGGTGCCTTTCTTTTTCCGATTCCGCTTTTTTTATGTCTAACTTCCAATTCATAAGACGCGAAGTTAACCTAGCATTCAGACCACGCTTCCCAATGGCAACGGCAAGGTCATCTTCGCCTACTTCGAAACTGATTTGCCGATTAATCTCATCCACGCGAATATTGCGTGGAATAGCCGGATGAAGAGCTTCTTGTAAGAATTCTATGGGATCGATGGAGTAGCGAATGACATCAATTTTTTCACCACCCAACTCCTTCACGATACTGCGAATGCGAACACCTCGCGTTCCAACGCAGGACCCCACCGCATCCACTTTAGGATCTAAACTGCGAACGGCAACTTTGGTCCGATACCCCGGCTCCCTTGCCATGGCATAGATCTCCACCGTACCATCGGCAATTTCAGTTACTTCAATTTCTAGCAAACGTCGGACAAAACGCCCCTGGGAACGGCTAAGAATAATTTCCGGCCCATGGGATGTCTGTTCAATTTTGAGCAATAGACAGCGGATCCGATCACCGGACATATATTCTTCACCGGGAATACGCTCACGATAGGGCAAAACAGCCTCCGATTTTCCCAATTCAACGTAAATATTTCCCGAATCCTGATGGCGAACAATTCCGCTGACGATATCACCGATGGAACCTTTAAAATCTTCGTACAATTTCTCGCGTTCGAAATGGCGAATCCCTTGGGTAATAGCCTGGCGAGCTCCCTGGGCAGCGATACGGCCAAGAAAAGCGGGATCGACTTCCTTCTCGATAACATCGCCAATATCGACACTAGGATTAAGCTCCTTTGCCTTGGAAACATGAATTTGCGCCTGGGGATCACTAACGGAATCTACAACCTCTAGAATTGCCCAAGCTTTAAGATTACCTGTTTTCGGATTAATTTCCACGCGAATATCATATCCGGCATTAATACTTTTCACCGCAGCGGATCGGATAGCTTCGGCGATGGTTTGAATCATATCACTGCGAAGGATACCCTTTTCTTTTTCCATGTATTCAAGCACGGCTAAAATCTCGCTACCGGTTTTCATATTTCAATAAAAATTCATTACAGAAGCCCAAAAAGCGGAGCACGACCACTCCGCCCAATTAACCACGTAAAGTCCTCGACTAAATGAGTAATTTAAAGCAATATATAACGTCGTCAAGCATAAATATTGACAAATTCACTTAGGTCGATCATCTTCTTTTTTCGAATTTTCTCCGACTTCATTTTACTAAGGTCATTTTAAATGCAAAAAAAACGCTAACAAATTAAACTATTTAAAAATACTGCGAATTAATTATCAAATATTATCATATTGATAACCGATGAAGACTCAATATCTCATATTCTTACATTTCACCGCTCTATCCTTCGCCTACGGCAAAGGTAACATTATTGATCCGACGCAAGTGGAACAATTTAAACCGATGCGATCGACAATGATCCCCAAAAAATCTAGCCCAGAGGCTTCACGTCCCTAGAAACCTAACCAACAACCGATAAGGCTTGTCGTCAGGTCGAAGAATAAGGCTGACCTTTCGATAGCAATGAGCCGCAGATCTTTACCAAAGAAATTAACCTACCAAAAAACCTATGATTTTTTCGCAGAAGTATCAGAAAAATTTCACAATTTTATAAGAACATCTCTAAACCTATGCGATTTCTCAAATGGAGCCGAAATCACCACCTCTCGCATAGCGCTCGATAGCAGGCACCATGTCACCATAGGATAAATCGGTAACAGCGAAATTGTATTGAAGCGCTCAAAAGGTAACACTGAACAAAATGATCGACACTATTTTTACGCTTTCATGGATGGCGTAAAACAAAAATTACGCGAATTGGCGGCAATCGAAAGCGATGGCACCTTTTCCGAGGAAGAAAAAAAATCACGCATCCAACATATTCGAAATCAACTTGCTGGACTAAGTAATATTGTTCCCATTATTGGCATTGCCCAAGTTCAGCATCAGGATAAATCGCATCCCGAAAACACGATCAGCGAAACAGTCGAAATTTTACCCAAAATCAATGGCCATACACTAGGCGAATGCATCGAGAAAAAGCTGCCACCCTACAACACCTACCTAGGTAGCCCAAAAAGTCAAGATATTGCTCTCGATTTATCACTGCAATTAGCCAAAATCACAATGATATTACACAGCTGCAGCTACATTAATACTGACTCTAATCCCAACAACATAATGGTTATTCCTAACGATTCTTCCTTTACGCTTAAGCTAATCGATTGGGAATCCTTAGTAAAAAACGATTCACCTAACGATTTTATAAAAACTACCAACACCCTAGGAATAATACTTTATTTTATTCTACCGGGAAAACAATGCACTTTAGCATATCGTCTGCACCCTCATAATTCAGCAATCAATAAAAAGAATTATATTCGTAGATGTTACAATAACCTGAAAAAGGCCAAAATTTATTCTCCAGAAGCTATTGCCACAATCATACAGTTTTATAGAGACATACTTACAGAGGATAAAGAAAAAAGTTCAACCGTGGAAGCAATAATACCAAAGCTCGAAGCACTGCCCACCAACAACAAACCGGAAAACGATGAAAACAAAAAAAATAGCGACGAAAATCTCGATGAAAACGAAGAAGATCAGGACAAAAACGAAACTTAAAAAGACAATGAGTAGGCATATACTACGCGCCAAAGGTGAATCAATATAAAAATCGCAATAAAGTACACACTCCTAAAACTTCAGCACATCCATCGCATAGGAATCTTGGCTGCCCATTCGTGGACTTTCGCGATTTTTCTCTAAAATCACACCTCCAAACCTGTCGTTTGATCTCTCCCCTTAATCAAAATTTTCCGATAATTGTTCGATACTTGACATGACGTCTTTTCGGGAGAGATTATCTCCAAAGAAAGAATTTTTTGCGCCCTATGGTATAGAAATTGCGGGCATTGACAACTAAAGATATCCAATAATGAAGCAAGGAAGCCGTAACATCTTCAAGTTTTTGCCGTAGCACTTTGTCCTTCTTTGAAGCCTTGCCAAATAATATCTAAGCACTGAGTTGTAGCTCGCTACTGAACAGGTTTCCGCTTTTGCTATAACATATCACCTGAGTTCCGGGAAAGTTCTTCCTGATAGGCCGGATTTCTTTCACCGCCTTTTCTTATCACTCCTTCTGCTCTCAAATAGGCAATAAAATCATCAAAAGTTCTTCCCTCCGGAACTTCTTCTTCCTCCTCACCGCTTAGTTCTGCCATTTCCGCCTCCCTCGCATTCCAAATTGCACCAATCCATTCTTCATTGAGTGGATTTTGTCCCATTCGTTTCAATGATTTTAGACCTAATTTTCCCAAAAGAATAAATTGTTCAATAAAGCCTTTCATTTGGCCCTTCATTTCACCTTCTTGACGGCCCTCTTCGCGACCCTCCTGACGGCCCTCCTGGCGTTCGACGGCCATCGCTGTACTATACTTTTCAATACCTAGGGCATCTCGATCATAGGCGATTTGCAAATCCGGACCCCATGTTTCCCGCCTAAGCATTTT